>JAXKWB010000125.1:0-16561 GCA_036172385.1 Halanaerobiales bacterium
GAATTAGACTTACTAAATGAAGAAAAAAGCAGCAAATGGACTTATTATTCTTTAAATAGAAAGGCTTATGATAAATACCTTTCTGATTTAATTGCACTGCACTCGCTTTCGTTAGAAGATTTAGATCTTGATAATCTTTCTAAAAAACTTGAAAACCTTAATTCTCCGTCTGAAATCAGAGAGAATAATAGAAAAAGGAGCTGTTGTCAGTGATTGATGCATTTGCAGATTTACTTGTCTATAACTGGATGGGACTTGATTCTGCTACACGATTAGGGGAGTCGGTTCATTTCTTCTTTTATGATACAATAAAGATCATTTTTTTATTGAGTATCATGATATTTGTAATCTCTATAATCAGAAGCTATTTTCCACCAGAAAAGACAAAAAAACTTCTGAGCAATTATAAAAAGTTCACCGCGCATTTGATGGCTTCAATACTTGGGGTTGTAACTCCATTTTGTTCCTGTTCTTCAGTTCCTATTTTTATAGGTTTTGTTGAATCAGGAATACCACTTGGAGTTACATTTTCATTTTTAATTACCTCACCAATAGTAAATGAGGTTGCACTGGTTATGCTTTATACCATTTTTGGCTGGAAAATTGGAACTCTTTATTTAATCAGTGGTATATTGGTAGGAGTTATCGGTGGTATTGTTATTGAAAAACTTGGTATGGAAAAATATGTTGAAGAATACGTATATCAAATCAGTGCTGGAGAAGACGAGATTGAAGAGCTTGAGTGGAGCGACAGAATAACTTTTGCAAAAGAGGAAGTTAAAGAAATCGTAGGACGTGTTTGGAAATACGTAATTATAGGTATTGGTATCGGTGCTTTAATCCATGGTTATGCTCCGGCAGACCTGCTAGCCCAGTATGCTGGGCCAAATAATCCTCTTTCTGTTATTGCTGCTGTTGCAGTAGGTATTCCTCTTTATGCAAATGCTGTAGGAACAATACCTATAGTAGAGGCACTGATGGGAAAAGGTGTAGCTCTTGGAACAGCTCTGAGTTTTATGATGGCTACAACAGCATTATCATTACCGGCCATGATAATTTTGAGGAAAGTTATTAAGCCAAAATTGATTACAGTTTTCGTTACAGTTGTTGGGGTTTCAATAATCGGTGTTGGTTACATGTTCAATTTTGTAATGAATATAATATAGAATTGTAAATTAGTTTAGATAGGAAATATCAATATTTCTTATGTAAAATAAAAAAATTAGGAGTGGTTATTGTGGTAATTAAAGTTTATGGTCCTGGATGTAAAAACTGTGTTAATCTGGCTGACAACGTAAAAAAAGCACTTGAAGAAACTGGTGTAGATGCAGAAATAGTTAAGGTAGAAGACATGAAAGAAATCGCACAGGCTGGGATTATGAGTACACCAGCAATCGGCATCGATGATGAAGTGAAGATCAAAGGTAGAGTTGCAACAGTAGATGAAATCAAAGATTTAATCAGCTAATTATCAGCTGAGTATAAATATTGATTTCAAATAAGAAATTTTTCTTGTTAAAGATCTGCCGAAAGGTGGGTCTTTTTTTAGCTTTGAAGTTCAGCTAATGTAGTTCTTAATCTCATTATAAACGTGGTCAGCTTTTTCATTATTTTCCATAGAATTATAGATAATTTCGAGATATCTTCTCTCTTTAATGATTTCAATGGTTTCTGCAAAGTTAATATCATAAATCCAGGTTAACTGCATCATTTTGAGATCATTCAGTGTCTCCAGCTTATCATAATTTATGGGTTCTTTTTTTAATATCTTTTTATATACTTCATCAGTAATTTTAGCTTCAGTCGAAAGCTTTATTATAAAGTCCTTTTGACTCCCATCCTGATAGCGGTTGACGAAGATATTAAAGATATCAAGTTTATCTGCATCCCGAATCAGCTCTGCAAAAAATATTTCTTTTTCATTCTCAAAGTAATCCTTATCAATTTCTGCTTTGTTATGCTGCTCAATCGCCTTATAAATGACCTTTTGATAATCCTGACTTAAATCATCTATGAGTTTGTTTTCCCTGATTACCTCTACTCCAAGCCTGCCGTGATCTTCAGATTTATAATCAGAAAAAGTCTGATATTCCTTATATTGTTTAAAACGACCTATATCATGATAAAGAGCGATTATTCTGGCTAAATATTTTTCTTCTTCACTCATTGTAAAGCCTTTTATTATTTCCTCCATATCTTTAGTTACTCTTCTGCTGTGATTTATTTTTAAATTTATATTTTTTTGATCTTTTTTATTCTGCATAGCAAATTCTTTTGTATATAAATCAAACCACTCTTTAAGTTCTTGATATTTATTCTTCATTATGGATACTTCCCTTCTCTTTGTCACCATTCTTATTTTATTGTTTCACTAATTATTATATTTAAAAACTGCAATTTTGTAAATGATTTGTAGGAAAAATTAAACATATTTTGAGGTGTATGTTAAAATATTATCTGAACAGTTAAAAAAGGTTCTCAGCAAAAAGGCCGTAGTGATACGTTCGGGCAGCAAAAAAGAAATTAATGCAGAAGAACTTCTGCCGGAAGAAAAGCCGGTTTTTCCAAAGAAGCTTTACAAGAAGAAGGTTATCAAAAGCTTGCCGAAATTCTTTTTGATTCAAAAAATATGTATATGGCGGTCAGTTATGCTCTTCCACAGGGCGAAAAACATCTTTATCTTAAGGGTTCTCCCGATATTGTGCTTGAGATGTGCGATTCGATATTATTGGATGGAGAAATAAAGGAACTAACTGCAGAAGATATAAATAGAATTAAAGAAAAAAATAAAAAGCTTGGAGAAGAGGGCCTGCGCATTCTTGGTGCAGCCTTTAAAAAAGCAGCTAATCTGGATTCGGAAGCAGAAATCGAAGAAAATATGGAAGAGGGATTGATATTTATCGCTCTTACGGCAATCATAGATCCTCCCAGAAAGTCTGTCATTAAAGCAATTTAAGATACCAAAAAAGCAGGAATTAAAACAAAAATGATAACTGGAGATCAGACCGATACTGCTGCAGCAATTGCCCGCAAAGTAGGCATAGAGGGCAGTGCTGATGCTGTAACTGGGCAGCAGATTTCGGCGACTTCGGGGGAAGAGTTGAGAGAATTAATAATGAACAACTCGATGTTCAGCCGGGTTACCCCGGAAAACAAACTGCAGCAAAATAATCTATATTTTTCTGGACATAATTTTTAGATTACCCCTACCTCTCTTGGCAATGCAGATCTTATGGATTAATGTTGTAATCAATGTTTTTCCAGCTTTGTCGCTGGCCTGGGAGAGCGAAGAAGACAATATTATGGAAAAAGAAGCTAAAACGGAGCGGAATATCATGGATAAAAGTTTTAAGAAAAAAGTCGCCGTCCACAGTTTCATCCTGGCAGCAGCACCGATGCTCCTTTATGCCTGGGTTTTAAACAGCGGCTATAGTCTGAAACTGAGTCGGACTTTAAGCTTTTCGGTGCTGGCATTTACCCAGCTCTTCCATGTCTTCAATGCACGCAGAAAGTCAGGGATTGCTTTGGATAAAACAGTATTAGAAAACAAGTATCTCTGCCGGGCTTAATAGCTTTTCTTGTACCGATGCTGTTAATTCAAATTTTGAATATCTTGTGATAAAATTAAAATTGATATAAAATAATATTAACTTTAAAATTAAATAGGTGATGGTGCTCACCTTATATGTTCTCTTAATGGAGATAATGGCCCCTGCTTATGTTTGAATACATTTAAGTAGCGGTTTTTCTATTAGTATCAAACAATTTCTTCTATTTCAAAGGCAAGTTGGAGTTTTAAGCGGTCATTATAATCATCAAAATCTATATTAAGAATTTCTTTGATCCTATTTAAGCGATAGCTTAGAGTATTACCGTGAATATGAAGTTCTTCTTTGCTTGATGTCCAGCTGCAGTTGCTCTGCAGATAGATTCTTAAGGTCTTAAGCAGGTCATTTTTAGAAGAACCACCATATTCTTTGAGCGGCTTTAATATTTTATCGGCAAAATCTTTCAGTTCTTCAGTGTTATTTTTGGCAAGCAGTTTTTTAATTTCGAGCTGATCATAAAAGGCATAATTCTTTTCCGACTGCTCCTCTATCATGTTCAGTGTGTTGATGGTGTTAAAGTAGGAATTTTTAAAATCTGCAATCTCACTAAAGGAACTGCTGACAGCCAGCTTGTAGGAAGATTTTTTTTGATTAAAGCTGAAAATAGAGCTGAATATTTCTTTGAGCTGTTGATTGAAACCTTCAATTTTGGATTCAGATTCTTCTCCAAGGTCTTCTGTCAGGATGATGATCATATTCCTCTTTATAAAAGATATTGAATTGTGAAAAAGCTTTTTGCTCTCTTTATTTATAATCTGATAATATTTTTTGATTATCTTCTTCTTCTGCTGTTCATCTTCTGCGTTCAGACAAAAATCAACGGCGATAATCTGATGGTTGTTTTCGAAATCAAAGCCATAACGTTCTGCTGACTTTTTGATAAACTCGCAGTCGTTGTTGAGCATCAGACTGTCCAAAAAGTCCCCTTTTAGTGACTGCTCCATATCGGCAATCTCATCTTCTTTGATCAATTCCAGGGCGATAATTGTGGTGGCCCGCTCACAAGTTATGGTTTCAAGCTGATTAAGATGAGATTCTACAGAACTGAGTACACAGAACCAGCCGAGTATCTCTTCTTTAACGATAATCGGAAAGATTATGTATTTAAGATCATCTTCATGATCGATATATTCGGATTTTTTATTGTTTAGGTGAGGTATTAATTGATGTAGATTGTCTCTTGAATTCTTTTTCGGTTGATCTTTTTTAAAAGAGTGATAGCGAAGATTGTAGAAGATGTCGATAATAAAGATATCTTTATTGATCATAGATTTTAGTTCTTTGAGAATATCCTTTATAGAAGAACCGCTCAATATCATGTTTGTTAACTTTGTGTGGATATCGGTGCTATATTTATATTTATTTTTCTGCTCCTGGATGATCTGATTGTATTCCTGCAGCTGTTTATTTGTCTGCAGCTGCTGCTTATAGTTCCTGGCATTTACGATGGCAATTGTTGCCTGAATGGAAATATCATTCAAAAATTCTACATCTTCTTCACACAGGGAGTGTTCATCACTGGTATTATCGACAACAAGCACTCCGATAACTTCGTTTTTATTGATCAAAGGACAGCAGATAGCTCCCCTGATTTCCTCTGCGATAACATCTCCTTTAACCGCGAGTTCCTTGTTGCGGCTGCTCAGCTGTGCCATTGCCTGTTGGACGGAATCACTGTCTTTAAAGAAGATAGTTTGCTGTTTTGAGAAGGCAAGGCCTGTCATCGATTCACCTGGTTCTAACTGAACATCTTTTACAGCACTCCCCATTTCATAAGAAGCATAGATTTCCAGATAGCCGCTCTCTTTATTCAACAAAAAAATAGCACCCATATCACCACCTGGAGTAAGTTCGAGGGATTTGGTCATCAGGGTATTTAAAATTGTATCTACATCCTGTTCGGAATTGAGCAATTTGATGGTTTCAAGCAGTGAATTCATTTTTTTCAATTTATTCTTATTTACTTTCATAGTCACAGTCGATCATCCTTCACTTATTATTAGAAATTTTAAATATTTCCAGTCTTTTGATATCATTATATTACCTAGATGAGTCAAATTCAATGTTTAGACCAAAAATACAAAGTTAAATTTGGTGTTAGCAATATGGTTATAATTGGCTGTAGTTGGTATAATAATTAGAAGAATTAGAGTATTAGAAAAATGAGGAGGTAATTATGAGTTTATTAATGGCATTTTCGATCGTATTAATTATTCTAGCAGTTGGTGACATCATTTCTACAAAGACGAAGGCTTTCATTCCTTCAGTATTTGTGGCGGCATTATTATTTTTATTCGGTTTCTGGACATTTTTTCCGGGAGATATAGTTGCACAGGCGGGTTTTCAGACTCCGGTTGTTTATCTTTCTATGTATCTTCTGATCACACACATGGGGACACTGCTTTCGGTAAAGGAACTCGCTGCACAGTGGAGAAGTGTGGCCGTTGCTCTGATCGGTATCGTAGGGATTATGACGATGACAATGACAATTGGAGCAGCAGTATTTGGATTTGATGCAGCTGTTATCGCGACACCACCTCTGACCGGTGGAGTTGTAGCCGCGATTATCATGAATGAGGCAGCAGCAGAATTAGGTATGGATCAGTTAGCGGTTTTAGCAATTATAACTTATGTAATGCAGGGCTTTATCGGTTATCCTTTGACCTCATTTATGCTTAAAAAGGAAGGTCAGAGGCTGATTAAAGGTTTTAGAAACGGAGAAATCGAATATCATGAATCAGGTGAAGAAAGTGCAGAAACTGAATCGAACAAGTTAGTGCCTGACTTACCCAAAGAATATAAGACGACATATGTTCTTCTGGCTAAATTGGGACTTACCGCCTGGGCTGCAGTAGCAGCAGGAACATTTCTTGAGCCATATCTGGGTATTTCACCATTTGTGTATTGTTTGATATTTGGTGTTATCGCCAATGCAGTTGGTTTTGTGGAAAAAAGACCGCTCAATCTCTCCAATTCATTTGGTTTTTTGATCACAATACTGATGGCATTCATTTTTGCTGGACTTTCGGATGCAACTCCAGCAATGCTGGCCGAGCTTGCGGTTCCTCTTGCAGGTATCATTTTCTTAGGTGTTTCTGGAATGGCGATTCTATCGATGTTGCTCGGTAAGTTCCTGGGCTATACTAAGGAGATGTCTTTTGCGACTGCCTTAACAGCTCTTTATGGATTTCCACCGAATTATATACTGACCGAAGAAGGAGCAAAGGCACTGGCCAAAAACGAAGAGGAAAAGAAATTCCTGATGAGCGAGATGCTGCCAAAGATGCTTGTTGGTGGCTTTACAACAGTAACGATCGCTTCGGTAATTATCGCTGGTATCTTCGTCAATTTCCTCTAAAATTATATACTGGTTTAATACAGGTTATAGTTGCGTCATAATACAATATATATTCTGCTCATAAAAAAGTTACATTTTAATCATATGCGGGGCATTTTTAGGTTATAAAAAAGTTATAAGTTAATCATAAATAGATTATATTCAGTTCATAAATCAATCATAACAATATTTAGTTGTTTATAGACTGGAGAAGGGAGGAAGAGCTGTGGAAACAAGTTTAGAGAGAATACAAACACATCTTGAGAATTTAAGAGAATTCAACAGCACACCAGAAAAAGGGCTGACCCGATTTACATTTACAGAAGCTGAGAGGCAGGCCAGAGCTTATCTGGAGGCTGAATTAAAGAAAATTGGGATCGAGCCTTATGCAGATGCAGCTGGTAATCTTTTCGGCAGAATTGAGTCAGAAAATAAGGATGCACCTGTAATTATGATCGGCTCTCACTATGATTCTGTAAAAAATGGGGGTCATTTTGATGGACCTGCAGGGGTGATCATGGCGCTGGAGATCATGACAAAGCTTAAAGAAGAGGGGTTTGAGCCTGATTATCATATAGAGTTTGCCGCTCTGATCGAAGAAGAAGGGGGTAGATTCGGCTCAGGCCTTTATGGAAGCAGGGCCATGGCGGGCAAGATTTCTTATCAGGATTTGCTCTCATATAAGGATCAGGATGGAATTTCCATGGCAGAGGAGCTGGAGAACAACGGTTTTGATCCGAAGAAGATCAAAGAAGCTGAAAGAGATCCCGAAGAGCTCAAAGCCTTCATCGAACTGCATATCGAACAGGGACCTGTACTCGAAAATGAGTCAAAAGATGTGGGGCTGGTTGATTTCATAGTCGGGATCAACGAGTTCAAGGTTAAGCTTGAGGGAAGACCTGATCACGCGGGTACAACTCCGATGGATATGCGCAGAGATGCACTTTTGAGTGCAGCTGAGATTGCAAAAGTGGTAGAAAAATCGGCAGTCGAAGCAGGAGAAGGAACGGTGGCTACCGTGGGTGAATTTAGAGTTAAACCTTCGGCTGCAAATATAGTTCCGGGAGAGGTCGAGTTCACGGTCGATATCAGATCAAAATCTGCTGAACTGGTTAAAAAAGTCAAGTCGGATATCACAGGTGCATTAGAAAAAGAAGAAGCAGAAAATGATATCAAACATGAGATCAATGAACTGCTTTATGTAGATCCGATTCCACTTTCTGAAGAAATAGTAGAGCTTTTCGTTGAGAGCGCAGAGGAGAGTGGTTTCAGCTATAAGAAGATGATAAGTGGTGCAGGCCATGATGCGATGGTCATGGCCGAGCTCACCGATGTAGGACTGGTTTTTGTTCCAAGCCATAATGGGAGAAGCCACTGTCCGGAAGAGTGGACAGATTACGAAGATCTCCAGAAAGGAATAGAGACTATTTATAAAACTGTAAAAAAGATGGGGGAAGCAGATGAGTAAAATAAATGAACTGGCAGAAAAATATTATGATTATGCAGTTGAGATGAGGCGGGAGTTTCATATGCATCCCGAGCCCAGCATGCAGGAAGAAAGAACTTCAAAAAGAGTAAAAGAAGAACTGGAAAAGCTGGGACTTGAAGCAGAAATAATTGCTGGAACAGGGGTGACCGCTTATATAGAAGGCAGCGGGCAGGGTAAGACGATCGCTTTAAGGGCGGATATGGATGCACTTGAACTCGAAGAAGAAAATGATGTCCCATATAAATCAAAAAATGAGGGATTGATGCACGGCTGTGGACATGATGCCCATACCGCATCCCTGCTCACTGCTGCAAAGATGATCAATGAACTAAAATCCGAATTTAAGGGAAAGGTCAAGCTGATCTTTCAGCCCGGTGAAGAAATAGCAGAAGGTGCAAAAGTGGTGGTTGAAGCAGGTGTGTTGGATGATGTCGATGTTATCATGGGGATTCATGTCTGGAATGAGCTTGAAGTGGGTAAGGTCTCGGTTGAGGCTGGCCCGCGGATGGCTGCAGTAAACCAGTTCATCATCAATGTTAAGGGAAAAGGTGGTCATGGATCGATGCCCCATCAGGGAGTTGATGCTCTTACAGCAGCGGCGGCAGTTGTGATGAACCTGCAGTCTCTGGTCAGCAGAGAAATAAGTCCCCTTGATCCTTCTGTTTTGAGTGTCGGTATTTTCAAGTCGGGAACAAGATTCAATGTACTTCCGGGTAAGGCCTATCTAGAAGGTACAACGAGATGTTTCAGCAGGGAATTGAACGAGGAATTTCCCGAGATGATAGAGCGGGTTGCTTCAAAGACAGCAGGCAGCTATAGAGCGGAAATCGAACTTGAATATAATAAGATGACTCTTCCCTGCACAAATGATGAAAAACTGGCAGCTTTAGGACAAAAATCAGCAGAAGATCTCTTTGGTGAAGAATCGCTGGCCTATGTAGAGAAGACAACAGGTGGTGAAGACTTTTCCTTTTATCTTGCAGAAGTACCAGGAGTATTTGCTTTTGTTGGAGCAAAAAACGAGGATAAGCTGGAATATCATCCCCATCATCATCCTGGTTTCAACATCGATGAAGAGGCACTGAAGAAAGCATCGGCTTTATATACAAAGTTTGCCCTTGACTTTTTAAATGAATAAGCAGAGGTGGTAAAGATTAATATAAATGAGCTTGTACTCTCAGAAAAAGAATATTTGATAAAAATGAGAAGGGAGTTTCATAAAAATCCAGAAAAAAGCTGGCATGAATATGAAACCTCCAAAAGGGTCAAAGAAGAGCTGGATAAGATGGGTATAGCCTATCAAAGCTGTACTGAGACCGGAATAACCGCCCTTATCGAAGGTGGTGAAGAGGGGAAAACAGCTGCTTTAAGGGCCGATATGGATGCTCTGGAGATTGAAGAAGAAACCTGTCTAGAGTTTAAATCGGAAAATGAAGGATTAATGCATGCCTGCGGTCATGATGGACATACTGCCATGCTTTTAACAGCAGCAAAAGCACTTATGAAGATAAAAGAAGAGCTAAAAGGTGATGTTAAGCTGATTTTCCAGCCTGCAGAAGAAATGGTAGCTGGAGCGAGAAAAATGGTGAACTTAGGTGTGCTTGAAGGTGTAGATGCGGTATTCGGGCTTCATCTCTGGAGTGATTTAAAAGCAGGGAAAATAAATATAGAAGCCGGTCCGCGGATGGCATCTGGAGATTATGTGTTAATCGATTTTAAAGGTAAAGGGGGTCACGGCTCACTTCCACATCAGACGGTAGACTCTATTCCGGCTGCTTCCTCGTTTATTATCAATTCTCAAGCTGTAATCAGCCGTGAGAGCAGTCCGCTTGATCCGGTCGTGTTTACCATAGGACAGATTGATTCCGGAACCCGCTTCAATATCATTCCCTCGAAAGCTCATCTTGAAGGGACACTCCGCTGTTTTAGCGAGGAGAGCAGAGAAAAATCTTCTGAAGCGATTAAAAGATATGCTGAAAAAATAGCTGAATCATTTAGGGCTGAGGCAGATGTGGAGGTCAAAAAAGGCACACCACCAACCATTAATAATTCGGAGATTACAGAATATGCTCAAAAAGCAGCAGCAGAGATTGTCGGCAGCAGCAGTCTGATCAGCATGGAAAAAACGACCGGCAGTGAAGATATGGCTTATTACTTAAGAGAAGTGCCGGGAGCATTTGCATTTGTAGGAGCCGGATTTGAGGAAGAAGAAAAGAACTACCCTCATCATCATCCTAAATTCAATCTCAATGAAGAGAGCTTAATTATCGGTGCGGCTCTTTATTTCAACTTTGTACTTGAATACCTGCAGGAATAAGGTTTTGATATTTCAAAAATGGATTCAGCTAGATTTATAATAATCATAAATCAGATTTAAGTTGATTAGAACAGCTTAGATGGATTTAACTCTAATTTGCTATTCTTCTTTATATTTGATAACCTTTAATTAACAGAATTATAATATTTGTTCAGGAATCCAAACGTGTCTGCATATACTGAGGCGCGTTTTTTATTTGGAGGTGGAAAAATTGATAAATGTGGAAGATCTGACTAAGGTATATTCTGGTGAAGAGGAGGAAGCAGTGTCTAATCTTAATTTACATGTAGAAGAAGGAGAAATATGTGTATTTGTAGGCCCCTCAGGCTGTGGAAAAACCACTACCCTGAAGATGCTCAACAGGTTAATTGAACCTACCTCGGGCAAAATATATATAGAAGGTACAAATGTGGTTGAACAGGACAAAAATATTTTGAGAAGGAAAATCGGTTATGTGATCCAGCAGATAGGGCTTTTCCCCCATATGACTATTAGGGAGAATATTGCGACGGTGCCGAAACTTTTGGATTGGGATGAAGAAAGAATTGAAGAGCGAGTGGTAAAACTGCTCGATTTAATCGGACTCGATTCAGAAAACCATATCGATAAATACCCAAATGAATTATCAGGAGGTCAGCAG
The DNA here is from genome assembly GCA_036172385.1 of Halanaerobiales bacterium. Classification (GTDB taxonomy): domain Bacteria; phylum Bacillota; class Halanaerobiia; order Halanaerobiales; family Halanaerobiaceae; genus Halanaerobium. The sequence continues at coordinate 11,392 of JAXKWB010000125.1, forward strand.
CAGAGGGTTGGAGTTGCAAGAGCGATGGCGGCCGATCCCCCAATTATGCTGATGGATGAACCTTTTGGAGCGGTTGATCCAATCACTCGAGCTGAGCTGCAGAATGAATTTATAAGGCTGCAGAAAAAGATCAATAAAACAATATGTTTTGTAACACACGATATAGATGAAGCAATAAAAATGGGAGATAAGATAGCGATCATGAATAACGGCAAACTGGTGCAGTATGATTCTCCTAAAAATATCTTGTTTAATCCCAAGAATGAATTCGTGGAAGATTTTATAGGTTCAGATCGTGGTTTGAAGGTGCTCAATCTGCTCAAAGCAGAAAAAATAATGGACGAAGTAGATTATACTGCTGATAGTTCGGACGGTTATAAACAGGTTATGGAAAAACTCGAACTTTCTGAACAAAAATATATTCTCATAACTAGAGATAAGAAGAGGCTAGCAGGATATGTAAATCTGAAAAGACTGGAGGATAATCAATCAATCGATTGGAAACAGCATATCAAAGAAACACCGGTCATCGAAGAAGATGCATCACTAAAGGATGTACTTAATAAAATGATCGAAAATGATGTAGAGTTAATTCCAATCGTGGATGAAGATGAAAATCTGATCGGCCAGATGACCATGGATGATATTCAAAGATATATAAGTGACGAATATAATCAGTAAATTTGGGGAGGTTTAAGATGTCTGTAATTAACTATTTCGTTTCAAATTGGGCTAAGATCTTAGATTATACACTTTCACATCTTTACTTAATTTCTATCTCGATAACTTTATCTTTGATTCTCTGGATAAGTGTAGGTGTGATAATTCGAAATAGAGAAAAAACAGCAAAAACATTGCTTGGTTTTGGCAGTTTGATAATGTCGGTTCCAAGTGTTTCGCTTTACGGTATTTTGATGACCATACCCGCTTTTGGCCTCAACACGAGGAGTGCAGTATTTGCACTTGTACTATATTCGATGATTCCGATCGTCAGGAATGTTTATACTTCATTAAATGAGGTTGATTCTGCTGCGCTGGAATCTGCACGCGGGATGGGGATGACCGAAAAACAAATTTTATGGAAGATACAGCTTCCTATGGCCATGCCGGTGATCATTGCAGGTATAAGAGTTGCTTTGGTTATGATGGTAGGAATAGCTACCCTGGCAGTTTTTATAGGCGAAAGAAACCTCGGTCAGTTAATTTATCAGGGTATCGTCAGAACAGAAATGGACATGATAATCAGCGGTGCTATTGTAATTTCTGCTATTTCAATTATTGTCGATAGAATAGTTGAGTTCTTAAAAATATTTTTGGTTTCTCCTGGTTTGTTAAAGAAAAAAACTGTTGAGGAGGGTAAATAATGTGGAATGAAATTTGGCAGATATTTTTGAGAGATGGAATCAGCCTTATTATGGAACATCTGCAGTTGGTAGCTATAGCTGTTTCTGCTGCAGTATTAATCGCAATTCCTTCTGGTATCCTTCTCAGCAGAGATTTTATGAAAAAACATTTGGCAAAGATCATGGCGATCTTTAATATTGCCCAGGGTTTACCCAGTTTAGCGATCATTGCAATATTTATACCTTTTCTCGGTATAGGATTTGTACCTGCAGTAACTGCCTTAACAATATATGCCCTGCTGCCGATTGTCAGGAACACTCTGGCAGGAATCAACAGTGTTGAAGATGATATTATAGAAGCAGCGAGAGGGATGGGAATGAGCAAAATGCAGGTGCTGTATAAAATAGAACTTCCGCTCGCTTTACCCTATATAACGGCAGGAATTCAGACTGCTTCGGTGATAACTGTTGGTACGGCTGTGATTTCAAACTTGATTGGAGCTGGTGGTCTTGGTGAGCTGATATTTACCGGTTTGACGAGATTTGATACCAAGAAAATAGTACTTGGATCTGTTCTTTCTGCTTTGATAGCAGTGACAATCGACAACTTATTTCAGCTCTTAGAAAGAAAGTTAGAGGAATATTGATCAATAGATAAAATTTTAAAGGAGTGATTTCAATTATGAATAAAAAGAAGAAATTATTATTTTCACTTTTTTCTCTGCTGATGATATTTGCTCTTGTACTAACCGGCTGCTCAGGTGAAGAGGCACAGGAATCGGCAGGTGAGACTGCAGATGATCAGGAACCGATTCGTCTTGCAACAACCATAGATTTTAAGGAAAGAAATGACGGTCTGAGCGGTTTAGAGGAAGAATATAATTTTGAATTCGAAAGAGATGCAGTAAGTACGATTCAGCCTGGTTTAAGCTATGAGGCACTTGATTCAAATGAAGTAGATGTAGGGATCGGCTTTGCTACAGATGGAAGAATAGTTGCTATGGATCTGAGAATACTGGAAGATGATAAAGGATTTTTCCCGGTTTATAATCCTGCACCAACAATTAGGCAGGAAATATTAGAGGAGTATCCCGAAATTGACTCTGTAATTAATAAGCTGCCGCCCCTGCTCGATCAAGAAACACAGATAGACTTGAACAAGAGAGTGGATGTTGATGGAGAGGAGCCCGGAAAAGTTGCTGAAGACTTTTTAGAAGAAAATGATCTCTTGGTAGAAGATGCTGAGGAGAAAGATGGCCCAGCGGTGGCTGTTGCTTCAAAGCCCTGGACAGAACAGCTTATACTTGGTAATATGACCATAAAGCTGCTTGAAAATCATGGATATCCGGTCGAGGATAGGACCAGTTTAGGCGAGACAGCTGTTCTCAGACCTGCAATTGAATCTGGAGAGATAGATCTATACTGGGAATATACTGGAACGACACTCATGACCACGATGGGTTATGAAGAAGAAATTATAGAATCAGAAGAAGCATATCAGACAGTTAAAGAATGGGACCGCGAGGAAAACAATATTATTTGGCTTGATTATGCTTCTGCAAATAACACATTCTGTTTGATGATGAAAGAAGAGAAAGCAGAAGAAATGGAAATTGAAACCATAAGTGATCTTGCCGAATATATTAATCAAAATTAAAATCAAAAGAAATATTTAATAGAATCGATTAAAAAGCTTGAGCCAAAATATATCAGTACAAGTGAAAAGACAATGATCAACTCTCTATATAGTCTGTCATTTAAGAATTTTCTTCCGCGGGCCACTACAAAAGAGACAAGTGCATACCATCCAAAATCTGCAGCGATGTGACCTATGAAAAATGAACCAGCAGCTGCAGGGCCATGCTGGGAAGCATTCGCGAGATAGGTCATACCTATGGTCGCCCACCAGATGGTCCAGTAAGGATTTGCGATACTTATCAGTGCACCTGGTAATATAAACCCTCTGAGTTTATGTTCCGCATCGCTTTCTGCTTCCATACTTTTTTCCAGCGAAACTTTTTTCTTGATCGAAGATCTAATCATATCCAGTGCCATCAAGATCAGTACAATACCGCCGATAATGCCGATAACTGCAGTAAATAATGGGCTGGCAAAGAGCTGGTTAAGTCCCAAAAGCAGCAGAACAACAAGCAAGAGTTCCAAAACTGCATGTCCTGTGATAATAAGCGGGCCAGCGATAAACCCTCTTTTTAGGCTGCCGCTGATAACATAAGTCAGCAGTGGCCCGGGCATCATCGCTCCAGATAATCCAATTATAAATGATGAGAATGCAAGTCTCAGTTCAACCATCTAATTTCACTCCAATATATAGATTCTTTTCCCAAAGTTAAATTGATTTTTTCAGAACAGACTCCCAAAAGAAAAATTCTCCAAAACATTTACTTAGTGAAAAAGCTTCAAAGGATCGGAGAAAGCAGGCGTGAGATCGATTCTCTTACTCTCATCGTCCAGCCCCTGTTTTCATAATCATCCATCGTTATCTCCTGAGAATGTGCGAGGTCCTGTTCAAAAATTTTATCATGCTGTTTTGTAACTTCTTCATCATATATAAAAGCATTTATTTCAAAGTTTAACTTAAAACTGCGAACATCCATATTTGTGGTTCCAATCGAGAGTATTTGTCCATCAATGGAAATAGTCTTACTGTGCAGAAATCCCTTTTTATAGCGGTAACAGCGGGCACCTGATTCCAGCATATGACCTATAAAAGAATTATTGGCTCCATAGACAAAGGCATGATCTCCTCTGTCGGGAATCATTATCTTTACATCTATACCAGAGCGGGCTGCCGATTTTAAAGCTTCGAGCACAGACTGGTCTGGAATAAAGTATGGAGTCTGAATAGAAATATTTTTTTCAGCACCATAGATCATTTTTAAGAACATTGATTTTATTTCCTGCTCTCGTGAGTCAGGCCCACTGCTTACTATCTGCACCGGAGATCCCTCCATTATTTTTTTTTCGGGAAAATACTTTTCATTGTTGTACAATTCTCTGCCAACGGCAAAACTCCAGTCTAATAAAAACCTGTGCTGAAGACTGTCAACACTTTTCCCTTTGAGCCGGAGATGGGTATCCCGCCAGTCTTTAAATCGCCTGGATTGACCTATGTATTCTTCACCTATATTTATTCCACCAAGGTAGCCTATCTGTCCATCTATCACCACATTTTTGCGGTGATTTCTATAATTCATATCTAAAATAAAAGGTGCAAATGAAGCGGTTTCTCCACCGGCTTCCTCAAGCATGTTGAGAGAATGAGAGGATAAATTTCTGCAGCCCATTTTATCATAGAGCAGCCTAACTTCAACATCTTCTCTCGCTTTTTTTGTAAGCAGATTGATAAACTCATCTCCCAGCTTATCATTCTGAATAATATAATAATTGGCATGAATGAAATTTTCTGCATTTTCTATGTCCTCAAAAAGATCGGCGAATTTATCATTTCCATTGGTATATATTTTGAGATCATTGTAACCTACTAATGCAGTAGTTTTGGCTTCAAATCCGAGCCTGATAATGCTTTTTTCCAGCCTGTCAAAATCTGATTTTATCTCTGCTAAGAGTTCTTCTTTCCTTTCTCTGGACATGTTTTTTTGTTCATCTAGATATTGTTTTCTTTTGAATAATTTTCTTTTTCTAGGTGTTAGACCCAAGAATAGATAAAGTACAAAGCCTAAAATGGGGATTAGAGTCAGTATTAAAAGCCAGCCCCAGGTGGCGGTTGGGTCTCGCCTCTCAAAAAAGATGAGCAGGATGATAAATATAATATTTAAGATAAGTATTGCTGATGGCAGATAAGCTAG
>JAXKWB010000126.1:0-11367 GCA_036172385.1 Halanaerobiales bacterium
AAAGTTCGGAAAATACTTCTGGAGCTGTAATATAGGGATTATCAGCAAAATCACTGCGGAAACGAATAATGTTGGCCATTTCACCTTTAAAGTTTAACTCATCTTTAATTGTCCTTTTAAATTCCTGTATAATTTCTAATGGTCTAATTACTGAATTAAATAAATTTCTTTCCTCAGCCTGTCTGGCAAGATTCTCCATAATCTCTACATCAATACTAATTTTTTTGTCAATCCCAGGTCTTTTGACCTTCATAATAGCATTTCTATTATCTTTTAAAACAACCTTATGTGTTTGAGCAATTGAAGCAGCAGCTGCTGCTTCTTTTTCAATTTTAATTATTTCATTTTCAAATTTATCTTCCAACTCGATTTTTAAGAATTTTTCTATTTCTTCAAAATCCTCTGGAGGTACTTTATCCTGAAGTTTTCTCATTTCTGCTATAAATACTGGAGGAAAAACATCAGCTCTGGTACTTAAAAGCTGACCCAATTTAATATATGCCGGACCTAACTCTTGTAAAACTTCTCTAATCCTGACAGCAAGCATTTTACCGGTTGGTCTTTCTGCAGTATTTATTCTTTTTCTAAAGGGTAAATATTTATTTAAATCTAGCTGAGAAATTATAAAACCAAGCCCATTTTTAACAAGAATCTGTGCGATTTCACTATAACGTTGAAAATGACGGTAGTGTTTGGGTAAGTTCATATCCATATTATCACAGCCTTTTTTAAAGTTAGAAACCCCTCCATGATTAAGGAGGGGTTATAGTCTTGAGTATTTTCTAGTTATTATCTGCTGATTTTTTCCTGCCAGGTTACTAATAAAGGACTGGCTATAAAGATTGAGGAATATGTACCAGCAAACATTCCAATAAAGAGAGCCAACATAAATGTCTGAATTGAAGCTCCTCCAAAGAAGTAAATGGCTAAAATAGTAATTAAGGTAGTAATAGATGTATTAATTGATCTTGGCAAAGTATCCACAACTGCAGTATTAGCCAGTTTTATAAATGGAACTTTATGCATCAGCTTCATATTTTCCCGAATTCTATCAAAAATAACAATTGTATCATTAATAGAATAGCCTATAATTGTTAAAATAGCTGCTACAAAGGGAGTATTTATTTCTCTACCTAAAATAGCAAAAATACCAATAGTAATTAAAACATCATGCATTAAAGCAATTATAGATACAGCTGCAAATCTAAACTCAAAACGGAAAGAAATATAAGCAACTATTACAATAGAAGCTGCAATTATTGCCAGTAAAGCATTGATTCTTAACTCTCTCCCAATAGTCGGACCAACCATCTCGGATCTAAGCATTTCAGCTGACTTAAATTTATCTTTAATTGCATTATCAATAGCTACAATTTCTTCTGACTCCAGAGTTTCAGTTCTGATTATTACACCATGTTCACCAGCAGATTCAGCCTGTTGAATTTTGCTATCTGCTGCAATTTCAATTCTTTCTAAAACCCCTCTAACTTCAGATACTGTAACATTTTCATCAAAACTAAATTCTATTAATGTTCCACCACTAAAATCGATTCCTAAATTTAGACCATTTATCAATAAAAACAATAGACCAATAACAATTACTGAAAGTGAGATTGTATACCAAATTTTTCTTTTTCCTAAAATATCCACTTTATTACCCCTTTCTGACCCCGAAAGATTTATTTTCACGTAATAATTTACTGCCAGCAAAAATATCAATTATATTTCTGGTAACAAAAAAGGCAGTAAACATACTGACAATAATACCTATACCCAGAGTAACAGCAAAACCTCTAACTGTACCACTGGTAAAATAGGCCAGAATAAGAGCAGTCATAATTGTTGTTACATTTGCATCAATAATGGTTGTATAAGCCCTTTTAAATCCAGCATCAATAGCTGCTCTAAGTGTTTTACCGGATTTTAACTCGTCTTTTATTCGTTCAAAAATGATAATATTCGCATCAACTGCCATACCAATAGAAAGAATTAAACCTGCAATACCAGGTAAAGTTAGTGTTGCCTGTAAGCCTGCCATTGTTCCCATTAAAATCAGACCATAAATCGCAAGTATTACAGCAGCTAAAACTCCCGGGAACCTATAGTAAAATATCATGTAAATAGCTACTAATAAAAGACCAAGTAGACCAGCTCTAATACTTTTCTGGATTGAAATTTCTCCAAGAGTAGGCCCAACTGTTCTGGTTTCAATAACTTCAACCGGAACTGGAAGTGCGCCCTCTCTAATCAGCACTGCATCTTCTCGCGCTTCCTGAATTGATTCATAACCGGTAATTTGACCTCTTTCCTCAATTACAGCCTGAACAGTAGGATTAGTTAGCTGCTCATCATCAAGATAAATACCGATTTTTTCACCAATATATTGTCTTGTTATCTCAGCAAATTGTTCGGATCCCTCTTCAGTTAAAGTAAAAGAAACTACAGGTCTACCATACTGATCATGATCAGCTCGAGCATCCTTAACAGCGTCCCCGGTCATTAAAACCTCACCTTGAGAATTTCTAAAAGTTAACATAGCAGTCCTACCAATAGTATTAATCGCTTCATTGGGATTATCGACCGCCGGCAGTTCAACAATTATTCGGTTACTACCCTGCCGCTGGATCAAAGGTTCAGTTAAACCAAGTTGATTAACTCGCCGCTCAATTACATTTACAATTCCACTCATAACAGTGTCATTTATTTCTCTTTCTTCTGTAGGTTGAGCCTGTAAAACTATATGGGCTCCCCCCTGTAGATCCAGTCCTAAATTTATGCCGTGCTGAAGATATAAAAAAGCAGCAAAGGCAATTATAGCTAAAATAATAATTAATTTAATTCGTCTTTTTTGTTTATACCTCATTAAATAAATGTCCTCCTAACAATAAGCAATTAATTTTCGAATGACAAATTATAATTCTGATGATCAATAATTCTCATCTCAGTCAAAGGCCAGTAAACCCAGAAAGCTTTGCCTGAAATATCTTCATATTCAACAAATCCCACAATACTGGGAAATCTGCTGTCAGCACTATGGTTCCTGTTATCCCCTAAAACAAAAACGCTTTTTTGGGGTACTTCATAAGGACCAAAATCTCCGATCATCTTTTCTGGCAGATAGTTTTCCTTAATAGCCTCTCCATTGATATAAGTAGTTCCGTTTTTAATGTAGACAGTATCACCTGGAATACCTATAACTCTTTTAATATATTTCTTATCAGGAGCCCCATCAGGAGTAAATACTATTATATCTCCTCTTTCAGGTGGATGAAATCTGTAAATAAACTTGTTAACAAATAATCTTTCTCCATCCTGAAGTGTATTAGCCATTGACCTTCCATCTACTACAAATGACTGGGCCACAAATGTAATAATAAAAAAGGCCAGTATTCCTGCTATTACTAAAGATTGCAAAAACTCTTTAACTGCATTTTTCACATTATTTCCCCCAGTTCTCAACTAAATAAATTATTCCTTTTCTTTTTCTGTTTCCTCAGTATTTTCTATCTTTTTACTGCTGTCACTTTTTTCTTCCACTCTTGAAATAGCACTTTTAACAAAATCAATATCAACATTGGAAGAAACTCTAACTCTAATATTATTTTCTTTAAGCTTAATTATTTTACCTTTAATTCCACCTATAGTAACAATCTTATCACCAACACTAAGGTTCTCCAACATGTTCTGATGTTCTTTTTTCTGTTTTTGTTGAGGTCTGATTAAAAAGAACCAAAAAATACCGAAAATTAAGACCCATGGTAAAATTGCGTATAAATATTCCATTAAATATCCTCCTAATTAATGTTTTGCTCTCATAACTAATTCAACAATAATTACAATATTCCTGCTAAATTAGAAATATTATTTTAAAAAAATAAAAATAATTTATTTTAATTCATATTTATAATGAAATTCTTCTCTAAAGCTAATAAATTTATCATTTTTAATTGCTTCTCTTATTTTTTCAGCAAGCTTGAGCATGAAATATAAATTATGGTAAGTTGTTAATCTAACTCCAAGAATTTCATTTCTTTTAAGTAAATGTCTAATATAACCCCGACTATAATTCTGACAGACATGACAGTTACACTTAGAATCAAGTGGAGAAAAATCCTCTTTGTAAGTTGCATTTCTAATAGTTTTTCGGCCCTGATGAGTAAAAACCTGACCGTGACGGGCAATCCTGGTGGGCATTACACAGTCAAACATATCTATCCCATGGTAAATCCCTTCGATTAAATCTTCTGGAGTTCCAACACCCATTAAATATCGTGGTTTATTTTTAGGCATCAGAGGAGTTGTATAAGCAAGCATTTTATACATTTCTTCTTTTGGCTCACCAACACTTAAACCACCAATAGAATAACCAGGGAAGTCTAGCTTTACTGTTTCTTCTACACTCTGCTTCCTTAGTTCTGGGTAAACTCCTCCCTGGATAATCCCAAATAGCGCCTGAGCTTCTACTCCGTCCATTTCCTTTTTACATCTTTCTGCCCAGCGCAGGGTTCTGTTTAATGAATTTTCAACATACTCCTGCTCAGCTGGATATGGAGGGCACTCATCAAAAGCCATTACTATATCAGAACCTAAATTCTGCTGAATTTGCATCGATTTTTCGGGAGAAATAAAATGTTTAGAACCATCCAGATGGGACTGAAAATAGACTCCCTCTTCTTCTATTTCTCTTAAATCAGCCAGAGAAAAAACCTGATAGCCACCACTATCAGTCAAAATTGGCCGATCCCAGTTCATAAACTGATGCAGTCCACCAGCCTTTGCTATTAAATCATCACCGGGCCTTAAATAAAGATGATAGGTATTTCCCAGTATGATTTGAGAACCAATTTCTTTTAATTCCCTGGAGCTCATTGCCTTAACAGTTGCCTGGGTTCCTACAGGCATAAAAATTGGTGTTTGAATTTTGCCATGGTCTGTAGTTATCTCACCCAGCCTGGCCTGTGATTTCTTGTTTTCTTTAAATAACTTAAAATCAAACAAACTAATCTTCCTTCCTATTTAAAATCAGCATTGCATCTCCCAGACTAAAGAATCTGAATTCCTCTTCCACAGCTCTCTGATACGCTTTTAAAATAAATTCTTTACCCGCGAGAGCAGAAACAAGCATCAATAAAGTCGATTTAGGCAGATGAAAGTTAGTAATTAAGGAATCAATTACTTTAAATTGATAACCGGGATAGATAAAAATATCAGTCCAACCTTTATATTCACTCAGTTGACCATCCTGAGCAGCAGACTCTAAAGTTCTGGTAGCTGTTGTTCCAACTGCAACAACTTTATTACCATTCGCCTTGACCTCTTTGATTTTTTCTACAGTTTCAGCAGAAATTTCTGCATACTCCTCATGCATTTCATGATCTTCAATCTCGGCACTTTTTACTGGTCTAAAAGTACCCAGACCAACATGGAGAGTAATATAATCTAAGATTATACCATAATTCTGAAGCTCTTTTAAGAGTCGATCAGTAAAATGAAGTCCTGCTGTTGGAGCTGCTGCTGATCCTCTTTTTTGACTATATACTGTTTGATAGCGCTCTGGATTATCTAACTTTTCATTGATATATGGTGGTAAGGGCATGTCTCCCAGCTTGTTTAGCACTTCTTCAAAATCATAGTTTTCCTGATTCCAGGTAAATTCTACAATTCTACCGCCAAAATCAGTATACTCTACCACTTCAGCTTCTAAAATATCTTCAAAATTAATCCTGACACCTTTTTTGGCTCTCCGCCCAGGACGAACTAAAACTTCCCAGCGTCCCTCAGCCAGCTCATTTAACAATAAGAGTTCAATTTCTGTTCCGGTTGGAATCTTGGCTCCATACAACCTGGCAGGTATAACCCTGCTGTTATTCATAATAATCATATCACCAGGTTCTAGATACTCTTTTAAATTTTTGAAGATATCTTCTTCAATTTCATTTTCCTGGGGATTCAAAACCATTAATCTCGATTCATCTCTCTCAGGAAGAGGTTTTTGAGCAATTAACTCCTCCGGTAAATGATAATCAAATTCTTCTACTTTCATTTAAAAATAACCTCCAAAATCAGTTAACTTAATCTAATAATTAATCATTATTCTGTTTGATCTTTAGATGCTGATAGGCCTTAGTTGTTGCAACTCTACCTCTGGGAGTTCTTTCTAAAAATCCAAGCTGCAGAAGATAAGGCTCATACACATCTTCAATCGTTTCAGTTTCTTCACTAATCGCAGCTGCCAGGGTATTTAATCCAACCGGGCCACCACTAAACTTAAGCATAATTGTTTTCAATAACTTATGATCAATTCTATCCAGTCCCAGCTCATCGATCTCAAGCAATTTTAAAGCAGCATCCACAACCTCCCTGTTAATTATACCATCTGCTTTTACTTCTGCAAAATCCCTTACTCTTTTTAAAAGACGGTTAGCTATTCTAGGAGTCCCCCGGGAACGACGTGCTATCTCCAGTGCACCATGATCAACAATTTCTATATTTAAAATATCCGCCGACCTGATAACAATTTCCTGCAGCTCATTTTGATCATAAAATTCTAATCTATTAATCACTCCAAATCTATCTCTTAAAGGAGAACTAAGCCTTCCGGCTTTGGTAGTAGCTCCTACCAGGGTAAACGGTGCCAGGTCAAGTCTTACCGAACGTGCACTTGGACCTTTACCAATAATTATATCCAGGCAGTAATCCTCCATTGCAGGATATAAAACCTCTTCTACAATCTTATTTAAGCGGTGAATCTCATCAATAAACAGAACATCACTCGGCTGTAAATTTGTCAGAATAGAAGCCAGATCTCCTGGTCGCTCTATCGCCGGTCCCGATGTCTGATGGATATTTACATTTAATTCATTTGCTATAATATTAGCCAGGGTAGTTTTTCCAAGCCCTGGTGGCCCATAGAGCATTACATGGTCAAGAGCTTCCTTGCGGTCACGAGCAGCCTGGATGAAAATCTTTAATTTCTCTTTCGATTTACTCTGACCCACATATTCTTCTAAGTTAAGAGGTCTTAGCCCCTTATCAATAGAATTATCATCCTTTTTTTGTTTGGGAGAAACAACTCTTCTTTCATTTTCCATTATTATCTCTCCTTACCAAGCTGACTTAATGTTAATCTAATTTTCTCAGAAAGATCCGCTTCCTCATTAAACTCTACTTCTCTAAGAGCACTATTTATCTCGGAAATCTTATAGCCTAAAGCGGTCAGAGCATCTACTATATCCTGACGCTCTTCATTAGATGTAAAATCTTCCTCTGCCGCTGGGCCATTTTTACTCTGCAGATAAGCAAAGTCTTCTAATTTGCTCTGCAGTTCCAGAATCAGTCTTTGAGCAGTTTTAGGACCAATACCAGAGATTTCTTTCAAAACTACCTCATTTTTCTGCATGATAGCTGAAATAAATCTGGAAGCAGGCATTGTATTAATTATATTTAAACCTGCACTTGGACCGATGCCATTAACAGTTATTAAAATTTCAAATAACTCTTTGCCCATCTTTTCCGGGAAAGCAAACAGCTTTAATGTATCTTCTCTAACATAGGTGTATGTATAAACTTCTATTTCTTCCCCAATTCTGGGCTGTCTTTTAAAACCTGCCAGCTCTAATTCATAACCAACTCCATTAATTTTTAATATAATTTTTGTACTTTCAGAGTCAATTACCTCTCCCTCTAAATAGCCGATCATAATCTTTCCTCCCATCCAGAATGAGCACTGTAAACATGGCCGTGACAGATAGAAATTGCAAGGGCATCAGCTGCATCATCAGGTCTTGGTATTTCAGATAGATTAAGCAGTGATTTTACCATCTGCTGAACCTGCATTTTATCAGCTCTTCCATACCCAACTACTGCCTGTTTAATCTGCAGGGGAGTATATTCAGCTACCTTTATTCCAGCCTGAGAACCTGCCAGCAGAATAACTCCTCTGGCCTGACCAACAACAATTGCTGTTTTAACATTTTTATTAAAAAACAATTCTTCTACTGCCATTTCTTCCGGTTTAAACTCTTTAATTAAAGCTTCAATATTTCTATGGATAATTTCTAATCTTTCTACATCACTTTTATCAGCTGAAGTCTTAATAACTCCATATTCTAAAACGTCAAAATGATTTGTTTCTTTATCTACCAGAGCATAACCAATAGTTGCCAGCCCCGGGTCAATACCTAAAATACGCAAATGCCACACCCCATTCAAACTAATGTTTGAAGTAATTATATCACACATAGTTAATTATTAAAACAAAAAAATAAAGACACTGCTGAACAGTGCCCTTATTAAAATCTAAATCTATTTTATAACAAATAAATTAAAATTAGATTAACTAATCTTCTTCTGCTTCAATTTCATCTCTTATATCATCGGGGATATTAAAATTAGAATATAAATCCTGTATATCATCATGATCTTCCAGCTGATCCATCAATCTCAGCATTTTTTTAGCATCACTCTTATCTAATGTAACTTCATTATCAGGAATCATAGCTAAATCTGCTGATTCAAATTCATAACCTGCTTCTTCCAGAGCTTCTCTGGCAGATTCATAATTACCTGGATCAGTATAAATAACAGCTTCTTCTTCCCCATATTCTAAATCTTCTGCTCCAGCTTCTAATGCTTCTAATAATAATTCTTCTTCTCCAATCTCAAATTCATTGAGATCAATTACAAGTTCTCCCTTGCGCTGAAACATCCAGGAAACACATCCATTCGAACCTAGATTACCACCATTTTTATCAAGAATGTGGCGTACTTCAGAAGCAGTTCTATTTCTATTATCTGTCATAATATCGAGATATAAGGCAACTCCACCTGGTCCATAGCCTTCATAAACAAAAGACTCGTAGGTCATACCTTCTAAATTACCTGTGCCACGTTTAATTGCTCTCTCAATATTATCATTAGGCATATTATTATCTTTAGCTTTTTGAATAGCCATTCTGAGATCTGCATTCATTTCTGGATCTCCGCCACCTTCTCTGGCAGCTACAGCTATTTTACGACTTAATTTTGAAAACAATTTACCTCTTCTCTTATCTTCTTTTTGCTTTTTATGCTTTATATTAGCCCACTTGGAATGTCCGGCCATATAATAACCCTCCTTAGATCAGATTACATTTATTCAATCAGTTTGCAGTTTATTGTACCATAAATGTTATCATTTTTCAATATTTTGAGTCTCTAAAATATTTGTTAAGTCTTTAAGTAGAGTATAAATCATCTCTAATTCTTTTTCATCTCTATTTAAAAGTAAATCTGTTATATTTGAAATCTTAATACTGGCCTCAGAACTCAAATTATAATTAATTAGTAATTTATCAACTCCAACGTCAAGGGCATCAGCAATATTTAGTAAGGATTTTAATGATGGCTCCTTTTCTCCTCTTTCCACCTGGCCAATATATGTATAATGCAGACCAGCTTTTTCGCCCAGATTTTCCTGAGTTAAGTCCTTTATTTTTCGGTATTCTTTAATCTTTTTCCCAATATATTCTTTTTTCATTCTGCTCACCTCTAATATATATCTTAAAGTTTAGAGCAGTTGATTTGAAGATAATATAGGTATTATAATCAAGTAAATAGGTATTATTAAAGCATTTAGGTATTTTTAAATGCTTTTTATTTAGTTGATAAGAGTTATAGTCTAATAATCAAAAAAACCACAGCCAGGCAGCCATGGTTTAAAAAAATATTTATTGATGTGCTTTTAAATCATGGATTAAAGAAATCAATTTTTCTTTACCACCATTATTCCAGCCTTCTATAAAATTAATAATTTTTTCTCTGTCATAGTTATTTAAGCTTTCTTCCAGAGAATCTAAATCATGATTATCTAAGTCTTTCATTAAATCTATAGCTTTTTTAAGAGGGTACTGAATTTTATAATATATCTGATCAACCATTATTTCCCTCCTCAAGCCTTTTTACTAATCTTTCCAATTTAGGCATTGTTTCTCTTTCAATATATCTTATGTAACCCTCAAGTGTTATAATCCGATTATCCAGAACCTTATTACTCATTTCAGGAGAATAATTATCAAATTGTTCTGTTTTACTAACTGCTGTATCAATAAATTCTATTGCATCTATTAGCCCTTTCTCCATCTCAACACCTCTTTTTTGAGTTTTATAAAAATTTAAAAAATAATAATTGGCAAAAAAATAAGTTAACCTATAAGCCGAGTTCTGTATTTGATGATCATCTATCTAGGGGAACAGTTACCTGAACCCTCAAGCGTCCTTACCCGGAGAAAAGCGGATCACTTTTACATTCTCCCTATTTGGACTTACTCCAGATGGGGTTTACCTGGCATTCCAGTTACCTGAAACCCGGTAAGCTCTTACCTTACCTTTTCACCCTTACTCATTCAGAAAAAGTTTTAAAGAAAACCCTTTCATAAAAGCGGTATATTTCTGTGGCACTAGCCTGGGAGTTACCTCCACCGGGGGTTACCCGGCATCCTATCCTGTGGAGCTCGGACTTTCCTCATCTTAAAAGATGCGATCATCTGGTTAACTTATTTTTTTACCATATAAAGTATACCACCAGAATTATTATATGTCAAGCAATTTACTCAAGTTAAAAAGACCGGAGTAATAGTGGTTACTGATAGTTCCAGGGTTCTGTGTTCACCTCTGACTTAATAAAGTTTAGCTCTCTTTTTAATTTAGAAGATGCTGTGCTATTTAGTCGATCAAATAATAAATCTTTAACAAATTTTTCACTTCCATAATGACCAAAATCTACAAGAGAAAGTCCAAGTTCTTCTGCAGTCTGTGCTTCATGAAATTTAACATCACCGGTTAGATATAAATCTGCACCCTGGTAATGAGCATCTTTAATAAAATCTGCTCCACTACCACTGCAGAGGGCAACTCTTTTAATCTTCGTTTTTGCTTTAACAACTTTTATTAAATCCAGCTTATAAACTTCCTTTATTTTCTTTAAAAAGCTGTCCAGTTCAATTTCTGATTTTAAATCTGCAATTCTACCAATTCCTGTTTTACTTTCTAAGTTTTCCATTTTATATAAATCCCAGGCCGGTTCTTCATAAGGATGGACTTTTAATAATTCTTTAATAATCTGATTTAAATTTTCGGGGGCTATAATTGTTTCAAATCTATATTCTGCAACTTCATTTAAACTCCCTTTGTCACCCAGATAAGGGTCAGCTTCAGCCAGAGGTTTAAAGCTGCCTTTTCCCTGCTGATAAAAGCCAGTATGGCTGTAGTTTGAATATTCTCCAGCACCTTTAGCAAATAGCGCAGCTCTTAGCTCCTCAAAATTATCTTCTGGAACAAAAGTCACCAATTTATAATAATTTTGACTGCTGGTTGTGCTTAAAATAGATA
>JAXKWB010000127.1:0-5545 GCA_036172385.1 Halanaerobiales bacterium
TCACTCTTACTTTTTATAAGTTAATAATCCCTTAAGATAAAAGAGAGTGACATTTTGCATCACAAAATAATTTAAAGGGGTGTTTATTAATGATTAATGTTGGTAAGAAAGTTCTGATTTTAACTCTGGCTTTTCTATTTTTAGTTGGAGGAATGTCTCTAGCTCAGGATCTCCCCAGAGAAGAGACATTAGTAGTTTCTGGAGCAATGTGGGGCCCTCCATCAACCTGGAATGTTTTAATTCCTAACCCTACACCTGGAACTGGTGGTTTAGTTTATGAGACAATGTTTTCTTATAATCCTCTCGATAATACTTATAAGCCATGGCTTGCAAAAAGTGGAGAATGGGTAAGCAACAATGAATATGTTCTTAAATTAAGAGAAGGAATTAATTGGACTGATGGGGAAGAATTTAATGCAGAAGATGTAGTTTTTACCTATGAAATTGCAAAAGAAAATTCTATAATGTATTCACCCGTCTGGGAATGGCTCCAATCTGTAGAAGCTGAAGGTGATTATACAGTTAGATTTACTTTTAGCGAACCTCATTATGCAGAATGGAATGCAGAATTATATGAGCGCTACATTATACCAGAACACATCTGGAGTGAGATTCCTGCTGATGAATTAATCACCAGAACAATGAAAGATCCAGTTGGAACTGGTCCCTATACAGCCTATGAAGCAGGTCAGGATAGAATGGTCTGGGAAAGAAATGATGACTGGTGGGGTAATGATGTTTTTGGACAGCCCAAACCTAAGTATATTGTTGATTTAGTAAATCAGAGCAACAATGTAGTAATGGGAATGTTAATGAAAGGGGAGCTTGACTTAAGCAACAACTTTATCCCTGGTGTTCAGAAAATTAAGGATCAATTTGGTTTAAAAACCTGGTATGAAGAAGAGCCTTATATGCTTTCCTGGAATACTGCCAATTTATACATGAACACCACTAGAAAACCAATGGATGATGTTAACTTTAGAAGAGCAATGGCCTATATGGTGAATAAGGAGGCTATTGTTAATCGAGTATACGGTGGTCTTGTAAAAGCTGCTAATCCTACAGGCTTATTTGGAGAAGGTTGGTTAAAATATCTGGACGAAGAAGTTGTAGAGGAATATGGCTTTGAATACAATACTACTAAAGCTAAAGCACTTTTAAATAATGCAGGATATGTAGATGCAGATGGTGATGGCTGGAGAGATATGCCTAATGGTGATCCACTGGAATTAAGTATTATTGTACCAAGTGGCTGGACAGACTGGATGTCAGCTGTTAGAGTTATTGCTCAGAGTGCTGAAGAAATTGGTGTAAATATTAAACCTAACTTCCCTGATTCTTCACTATTTGACAATAAACGCTTTAACAAAGATTTTGATATGTTAATTGCTAACTTCCAGACTACATTATCCTCATCACCATTTGACTACTGGAATGGTGTAGCAAATGAAAATATTCATGGAGAAACAATCAGTAATGGTAACTGGGGTGCTTATGATAACCCAGAACTGTTTGAATTAATTGATGAGTTTAATATGACTAAAAATGAAACCAGAAAACAGGAAATAGCATCTAAGATTCAGCGAATCTTATTACAAGATATGCCAACTGTTCCACTCTGGCATAATGGTCTCTGGGCTCAGCAGACAACAACTAATTGGACTAACTGGCCAAGTGAAGATAAACCTTATGGTGTACCAGTAACCTGGGGTAATGCTTATCAGTTAGGAATGATTGATACCTTAATTGGTATTGAACCAGCTAAATAAATAATTAATAGACAACTGAATTTAATTAATAAATACAGGTCCGATATTCTTATCGGGCCTGTTATTTAGAAAGGAGCAGTATAAAATGGGCAAATATTTACGGAAAAAATTAATGATTTATATTATTACATTTATCCTGGCAGTTACCATAAATTTTATTATCCCCAGAATGATGCCTGGAGATCCAATCCAATCACTTTTGTCACGTTTTTCTGGAATGGAGGGCGGGCGCCAAATTTTAAAAGAACAATTAACATTATTATTTAATCTTGATCAGCCATTGTGGCAGCAGTATCTTAATTTTTGGAAATCAGTCTTTACCCTTGACTTTGGAATTTCAATTATCCAATTCCCAACTCCAGTGATAGATATTATAAAAAGAGCAATTGTATATGATTTATCTGTTTTGTTTCCTGCAATTATATTAAGCTGGATCGTTGGTAATAAACTGGGGGCTTATTCAGGAACTGATAAAAAAGTAGATAATGCTTCAATGCCTTTCTTTTATTTTCTTGCCTCCTCTCCTTATTTCTGGATGGCTGGTTTAGTAGCTTTCTTCTTTGGAGTGGTTTTGCGGTGGTTCCCAATCAGTGGGGCCTATAGTGCAGTAGCTTCCCCCGCATTTACCTGGAATTTTATAAAAGACTTTTTACATCACTGGTTTTTACCTTTCTTTACTATGTTTTTGGTTCAGCTGGGAGGCTGGGCGATAGGCATGAGAAATATGATCATGTATGAAAAAAGTTCAAATTATTCAAAGTATATGGAGACCCTGGGTTCTTCTAAGAAGTTGATACGTAAGTATGGTTTTCGGAATGGTGTTTTACCTCAGGTTACCGGTCTGGCTTTAAGAATTGGCCGCATAGTTGGGGGAGCAATTACAGTTCAGGTAGTATTTAATTATCCCGGTCTGGGAAGAATGCTTTTAGATGCAGTGCAAAATCAGGATTATTTTTTAATGCAGGGAATCTTTTTGACAATTGTAACAATGGTCTTAGTAGCAAATTTTGTAGTCGATATTGTTTACATGTTTATTGATCCAAGAGTTAGGCTTTCATTTACTGAGGAGGTGTAGATTGTGGCAAAAGATTTCTGGGCTAAACATGAAAATTTGTATTATGCCCTTACAAATAAAAAAGTAATTTTTGGTTTATCTATTGTAATTCTAGTATTTTTGCTGGCAGCTTTTGGTCCACTTTTAACAAGATATGAATATGATGAATATGCAGGTCAGGGTTATTTACCTCCTTCATCAGAACACTTTTTTGGAACTACAATTGATGGGAAGGATGTATTTACCCGAACAGTACATGGCTTACGTTCAACCCTTTTAGTTGGTGCTATTGCAGGTACAATCGCAACTTTAATTGGCTGTATAATTGGTTTTGTAGCCGGTTATTATGGTGGAACAATTTTTGATGAACTTTTAATGATGCTGACAAATATCTTTGTTGTAATTCCCCAACTGGCACTTTTAATTGTAATTGCAGCCTTTTTAGAAGTGCGGGGAACATTTGTGATGGCGGTTATAGTTGCTTCTACAGCCTGGCCCTGGACAGCAAGAGCAGTAAGATCTCAGACCCTTTCTCTAAAAAATCAGGAATATGTATCTTTATCGAAGATTTCTTCAATCAGTGTGGGCAGAATTTTAAGAGAAGATATTGCTTCCAATATGTTTTCCTATGTCTTTATGGTTTTTATTCAGCAGTTTAATGGAACTATGCTGGCAACGGTGCAGCTTGAGTTTTTAGGATTGGGACCTACAAAAGGGATTTCTCTGGGCCTTGTAATGCAGAATGCTGTTAACTGGAATGGAATACAACTTGGTATGTGGTGGTGGGCAGTAATCCCTGGACTGATTTTAACAATTTTAATTACCGCACTTTATTTTATCAATACAGGATTAGATGCAGCCTTTAACCCACGTTTAAGGGAGATGTAAGTGATGAGCGAAAATATATTAGAAGTCAAAAACTTAAGAGCATATTATGATATTTTAAAAGGACAGGTTAAAGCAGTAGATAATGTTACTTTTAATTTAAAAAATGGCGAAATTCTTGGACTGGCAGGAGAGTCAGGTTGTGGGAAAAGCACTCTGGCAAGTACCTTTATTTCCCGGAAAAAACCGCTCAAGTATATCTCAGGCGAGGTAGATCTGGTAGGAAATAAAATAATGAAAATGAGCGAAAAAGAATTTAAAAAACTTCGCTTAAGAACAATTTCTTTAATTCCTCAGTATGCCCTGGATGCTTTCAGCCCAACCAAAAAGATTAAAACATATATAGCAGATTTAGCCGGACAGCACGGAATAAAAACAGATAAAAAGTTTTTTGACAAAGTTAAGGAAAGACTGGATCTGGTAAATTTGGATGAATCAGTTTTAAACAGATACTCAATTGAGCTCTCAGGTGGAATGAAGCAGAGAGTTATCATGGTAATTTCTACAATTTTAGATCCGGAATTTTTAATTGCAGATGAGATTACATCAGCTCTTGATGTAAGTTCTCAAAGATTTGTAGCAACTATGCTGGCGAATTTGAGAGATCTAGAAATTATAAAATCAGCTATTTTTATTACTCATGATTTATCTATACTTTATCAGATAGCAGATCGAATTATGATTATGTATGCCGGTAATTTTGCTGAAATAGGACCAACAGATGATATTGTAGATAATCCCCGTCATCCCTATACCAGAGCTCTAATTGATTCTCTACCCAAAGTTGGTATTCAGTATAAAGATAAACGTTTATCCGGTATCGAGGGAACCCCCCCGCATCTGTTAGATATTGAAGAAGGATGTCGTTTTAGACAGCGCTGTCCTTATGCAATTAATAAATGTGAAGAAAATCCGGAAAGAGAGCAGGTAGCAGAAGGACATTATGTCTCCTGCTGGAGATGGAAAGAGTTAGGAAGTGATTTAAGTGGCCAAAAATAAAGATGTTATTATGTCAGTTAAAAACCTATCTAAGGTTTTTAAAAGTGGTATTTTAAATCCAGAATATACTGTAGCAGCTAAAGATATTTCTTTCGATATAGAAAAAGGAAAGATAATTTCTCTAATCGGAGAAAGTGGCAGTGGAAAAACAACAGTTGGCAAATTGATTTTAAAATTAATCGAAGTTTCTGAAGGTGAAATCATATATAAAGGAAAAAATATTTCTAAAATAAATGATAAGGAGGAAACACAGCAGTATTATCGTAGAGTTCAGGGGATTTTTCAGGATCCATTTGCAACCTTTAATCCTTTATACAGAGTGGATAGAGTATTTGATTTGATTTTTGATTCTTTTGACCTTGGATTTGAAGATAAGGATCAGGCAATTAGAGATGCACTTTATGATGTAAATTTAAATCCAGATCGGACTCTTGGCAAATTTCCGCATCAGCTTAGTGGAGGTCAGCTGCAGAGACTGCTGATTGCTCGTGCTTTACTAATGGATGTTGATGTTTTAATAGCAGATGAATTAATCAGTATGCTGGATGCTTCCACCAGAATTGGAGTTTTAAATTTATTAGTAGAATCCTGCAAAAAACATGGAATGGCAGTAATTTTTATTACCCATGATCTTAATCTGGGTTATTATATTTCAGATAAATCACTTATTATGTACAAAGGCCGTCTGGTTGAAAGAGGAGACACCAAAAAGATTTATGAGAATGCAACTCACCCTTATACTCAAATGTTATTTGAGGCTGTACCTGAAATAGGAGAGCGCTGGGATCCAGACGAAGAATTTTTACCAGAACAGATAGTAAGTGATGTTCAGAAATTC
>JAXKWB010000128.1:0-7780 GCA_036172385.1 Halanaerobiales bacterium
TCTATATATTATATTATACATTAAATGGAGTAATGAAGTCAAAAAAGTTGATTAATGTGAATTATTTCTTTAATACCAGGTAAAAAATGGCCATTTTGTACCTGGTACTAATATATTAAAAAGACTGAGGTATGACCCCAGTCTTTTTGTTTCTAACTATTTTTTTGAAAGTTAATTAAAGCTTTACCAATGATTAAAGAAAACACTGCTGCTACTATAATTTCGGGAATCCCATTTGTAAATGCTACTGCCCAGGCAGCACTCGATGGTAAATAACCTCTGACAACAGCTAAAATTAAAACTCCAGCTGTATTGACAATAGTACCAACTGCTCCCGCCAGAATCAAAGAAGTACTCTGATTGAAATTCTTTGTCGAGCGATAGGCATAATAGGCAGCAACTCCAATAAAGAGTCGTGGTAAAACGGCAATAACTGGGTCAGCAAAAATTGGGTTAGTTGCTCTGATAAAACTGAACACACCAAAAATTAATCCAATCAACAGTCCAACTATCGGCCCTTCAATAATACCGCCTAAAATAGCCGGTAAATGCATTATTGTTGCATGACCGGCTGCACTGGGCCAGGGAATTAACCCCAGTCCTGTAGCACCTAAAATAATAGAAATAGCTCCCAACATACCAGCAATAACAATCTGTCTTGTTTTGAGTTTTATTTTCTTTTCCTCCCATCCCAGTCCATTGATCCAGGTGGACTAAACTTATTGTATTTAACAGCTTTTACTGGGTGCAGCTCTTAAACTTAAGATTCCGCCCCTGCTGTTATAGCTATATTATAATAATAATCTTCCCGAATAACAAGTGTTTTTAAGAATTTTTTCTTAAACTTTAGCCAATTTATCTTTTTTTGGTCAGCTTCTTTAAATAATTGATGATTACCTGATCAACTTCCATTGCTTTAAAGTGTTCAATCAGTTTATCTTCTTTAAAGTAGCGCAGCAGTCGAACCAGATAGCTCATTACCTTATTTCTCTTGCTTTCCCGCATCAGCTGACGGTGAAAAAGTTCTGTTCCCATTTCATAATAGTTAAGTTTTAAGGCTGCAATTAGTCTGTAAAAATCTAGATACTCATCATCTAAGTATTTTCCATAAGGAATTTCTGTTAAAATTGGAGCCGGATCAGCAAATCTAAGAATAGTCTCATAATAGGCAATTGTGTCAAAATAGCTCTCAACAGCTGCATCTTTAACTGCCTTGATCAACTCTTCCTTTTGCTCCTGTTCCAGTTCCGATTTATATTTTAAGAGTCTTAATTTAGCATAACTTAAGGCTGGAGTATCAACACCTGCAGCTTCAATTTCCGCTATAACGTCTTTTAATTCCTGAGTAGTCATTTCTCTCCCCTGATCATAAATTGTTTCTTCACCATCCAGAGCAGCCAGACTGATAAATAAACGGTTATTATAAACATCCTTTTTCTTAATTTGATCAATCAGTCCTGACTCAATTAATTCCAGCAGTTTATTAAGCAGGCTTTTTTGATAATTTCTGGCCTCTTCACTTTCAATTAACATCATTAAACTCGCCAGCAGATTATCCTCATCTTCCAGCAGTTCATCAAAATCACTGACAAATTCAGCTAAGTCCTGGTCATCACCGTGTTCAACCAAAAATCTTAAATAATCAGAAGCCACCTGCCAGTTATGGAAATGGCCATCTTTTCTGCTTTTTTCAATGGTAAAAGCAGTTTTGATCTTTGCTTCTGCATCATTTAGCTTACCCTGCTGCGAATCAGCCAGGAATAAGAGTCGCAGAAAATCAGGATTTTTCATATGTTCCGCTTCGAGCTCTTCTGCAAATTCTGCAAAATCATCATATAATTCTGCCGCCAGATAGCGGGCCAGAATATCCAGGGCTATCTGAGAGTTTTTAGGAGGCAGATCTTTAATTTTATTTAATAATTCTCTACCTTCACTCTCAGCTGAACTCATTTTGAGGTTATCCAGCTGCTGAAAAACATTAAATATTTCTGCAGCCTGAGATAAAGCTTCTTTTTTCTTCAGTTCTTTATTTTCAGCCAGATTAAACCTTTCTTCAATAAAATTATCTAAAAATGAAATTACCCGCATCTGCTTATACTCTTTTAGCTCTTCATAATATTTTTCAAAGAGACTGAGAGCACTGACTACATCATCTAAATCCATTAAAGTCTCCAGCCGGAAAACAATCAGCTGTAAATTTTCAGGATCAATCTGCATTGCCCGTTCAATAATGTCATTAACTCGCTGAAAGTTCTGTCCTTTTTTATAAACCTCGGCTAGAGCAATTAAAAGGGGAATGCTTTCTCCTTTTTCCTCTAATGCCTGACGCACGACTGACTCTGCCCCATCAATTTCTTCCTGATCAAGCATAATATTTACCAGTGGTGAGATAAATGCCTCATCCAGATCAGTTCCCATCAGCTGCCAGGCATGCCTTAAATATTTTCCGGCCTGCTGATAATTGTTGCTCTGTAAGGTATAAACAATTAAGGGCAGCAGAAATCTATGTTCCAGAGGATAGTCTTTTACAGCTTCTTTAAGTAAGCTTAATACCTCTTCCTCGTTTTCTGCCTCTTTAACTGCCTCAAAATATTCCTCTACACTTTGATCCGGATTATTGCGGGAACAGCATTTTTTAAACTTTTTGCCGCTGCCGCAGGGACATGGTTCATTCCGACCAATACTGTAAGAGCGAACAGTATCTTTTTCTCGTCTTTTAGCTATACTTTCCTTTAGTCCTTTTAATCTTTTATCCATCTTTTTCCCAACCTTTCTTGACTAGGCTAATATTTTTTACATTAATAGAGCTCCATCAAGCTAAAAAGCTTCTGGAGCTCAATCGATTTTTATTTAAATTTACATCTCTTTTAATTATAGCAGAACAGCAGCCTTATTTAAAGTTATTATTAACATAACTGAACCTATATTTTCTAAAACAAAATTCCAGAAAGGTAAATAACAGCTGTTAAAGTGACTGTACTCAATAAAGTTGTTGTTAAAACAACCTGGGAGGCAAAATCAGGCTCATTATTAAATTCGACGGCAATTAAAGCAGTATTAACTGCAGAAGGCACTGCCGAAGAAACAAATAAAACGCGGGCCATAACTCCTTCAATTCCCAGTAAGTGAATCAAAATAAATCCAACCAGCGGACCTCCAATTAAACGGCTGAAACTGGCAAGATAAACATCCAGATCTTCCAATTCCAATTTTGCCAGAGAAAGCTGAATCCCCAGAGTCAATAGAGCTACTGAAATCAAGCCGTCATGCATATATTCAAATGCAGGCCAGAGAAAAAAATCAGCCATATTAAAAGGAATCAGTTTTAATGATAAGGCAATGATTACCGCATATAAGCTGGGCATTTTTGCTGTAGCAATCAGTGTATTTTTAACATCCATCTGACCTCTGCCGGCATTATAAAAACCGATAGAATTTGTAGTTAAATTTTGAACCATTAAAACCATAATTTGAATTGAGACTGCATAGGCTGCATATTCAGTTCCAGCAAAGACAAGAGTGATCAGCGGTATTCCAAAATTACCTGAATTATAAAACATAACCGAATTTTTAAAAGCACTCGCTCTTGCCATTTGATAGCCTCTAAATTTTGCCATCAAAACAGCCAGCAGTGTCATTGCTGCTAAAAAAGTAAACGCATAGACTATTGCCCGCATTAATTCAAATTGAATTTCGGTCTGATAAACTTTGACCAGAACCAGGGCCGGCACAAAAACATAAAAATTTACTTTTGAAAAGGAATAAATATCAAGTTCAAAAGTTTTTTCCAGCACATAACCAAGGACAATTATAAAAAAGATTGGTGCTATATTGTTAATTAAAATGAAGAAAAAGACATTCATTAAAAAAACTACTCCTTATATTTTCAGCCTGAAAATTTAAACAAGACAGCTTACTCTATTATTTTTCTGCAATTATCTCTTTAATATTTTCTATTAATAAATCAATATCTTCTTTTTCTACAACCAATGGCGGCAGCAGCCGCAGAGTATGTTCTTTAACTCCATTAACCAGAAAACCGCGCTCAAAAAGTTGGTTGGTCATCTTTTTAGCTGACAGACTTTCGTCAAATTCTAAGGCCAGCATTAGCCCGAGACCCCGGGTTTCGATTAAATTCTCATTTTCAGCCACCAGTTTATCCAGTTCAGATCTTAAATAAATTCCTTTTTCTTTAACAGCTTCCAGAAATCCAGCTTCCAGCATAATATCAACTACCTCCGAAGCAGCTCTGGTTGCCAGGGGATTACCACCAAAGGTTGTACCGTGATCACCAGGTTCAAAAGCTGAAGCAACCTCCTCTCTGGCCATAAAAGCTCCAATAGGAACTCCACCACCTAAAGCCTTGGCGAGAGTTATTATATCTGCTTCCACACCATAATTCTGATAGGCAAAAAGTTCACCGGTTCTGCCCATTCCACACTGAACCTCATCAAAAATCAGGAGAATATCCTCTTGATCACATAGTTTGCGCACTCCCTCTAAATATTCTTTTTCTGCCGGATAAATTCCACCTTCTCCCTGGACTGGCTCCAGCATAATTGCTGCAGTCTTGTCAGTTATCGCCTCTTTTAAAGCTTCCAGATCATTAAAAGGAACAGTATAAAACCCTTCTGGGAGAGGAGTAAAGGGTTTTTTGTATTTATCCTGACCGGTTGCAGTTACAGTTGACATAGTCCGACCGTGAAATGATTTATCAGCTGTAATAGTCTCAAACTTATTAGTTCCTTTTTTCTTAAAATACTTGCGGGCCAATTTTAAAGCACCCTCATTTGCTTCCGATCCACTGTTGGCAAAAAATACCCGGTCATAACATGAGTTCTGACATAACTTTTTTTCCAGCTCTGCCTGTGGCTCTATGTAATAGAGATTTGAACAGTGAATAATTTTATCTATCTGATCTTTTAAGACATCTTTAAAACGCTGGCTGCTGTAACCTAAAGCATTAACTCCAATTCCAGCCAGAAAATCCCGATATACCTTGCCATCCTTGCTGAAGATTTTTATTCCCTCAGCTCTTTCAACATAAAGTGGATATCTGCCGCTGTAAACATTCATAAAATGATTTTGATCCATCTCAACAATCTCTTCTATTTCCATCTTATCAATTCTCCCTTCTAATAATAGAAATAATTAATCCTGAACAATCATTGTTCCTACTCCCTGGTCAGTAAAAATTTCTAAAAGCAGTGGATGAGCTACCAGACCATTCAGAATGTGGGTTCGAATAACTCCACTCTCTACAGCCTGCATACAGCCTTCAACTTTGGGCAGCATCCCCCCCTGGATCTTGCCTTCTGCTATCCATTTTTTTATTTCGCCAAATGTCAGCTGAGAGACTCTGCTGTCCGCATCTTCTGCATCATAGCGAATGCCATTAACATCAGTCAGATAGATTAATTTTTCTGCTTTTAAGGAAGCTGCCAGTTCTCCAGCCACACTATCTGCATTGATATTTAAACCTTCACCCTGATCATTGACTCCAACCGGCGCAATTACCGGTATATAGCCATCTTCAATTAATTTTTCTATTAGCTCCGGATTGATCTGCTCGACTTCACCTACAAATCCTAAATCTTTTTCCGGGTCACTATATTGCTTCTTCTTGGCCCGAATTAAATTACCATCTTTACCCGAAACTCCAACTGCCTTAGCCTGCATTTTATTAATCAGGGCCACTATTTCCTTATTAATCTGAGCTGAAAGCACCATCTCGACAATTTCCATTGTCTCTTTGTCAGTTACCCGCAGACCATCGATAAAATTTGCCTTAATATTTAAGCGATCCAGAGTTTTATTAATTGCCGGACCCCCACCGTGAACAATAACGGGATTAATTCCTACATATTTAAGCAGAGTAATATCCTCAATCAATTTTTCCTTTAACTCATCATCTGCCATAATACTGCCTCCATATTTAATCACGAAAGTCTTGCCAAAAAAGTCCTTAAAATATGGTAAAGCTTCAATTAAAACATTTGCTTTTTCTATTAGTTCTTCTATTGTACTCTCCTCCTTGCTGCTAAATTCTGTTTAAGGAAATAATGCTGTTGCTTTAAGACCGGTATTTTCCGGAAACCCAAAAATAAGATTCATATTCTGGACTGCCTGTCCGGCTGCTCCCTTGAGCATATTATCAATGGCAGAAACAATAATAATTCTATCTGTGCGCTGATCATATTTAAAACCAAGCTGGGCAAAGTTTGAACCAGCTACATTCTTAATTTCCGGCAGCTGATCTACCAGCACCTCTACAAAATCTTCCTGATTATAGGCCTGCTGATAAAGTTCTAAAATTTCTGCATCAGAACTTTTCTCCTTCAAATTAAGATAAATCGTTGCTAAAATTCCTCTTTTAATTGGAACCAGATGGGGAGTAAATAACACCCGGGCTCTTTTTTTGGCTGCCGATTTATCAGAATCCACTTTCCCCGGCTCCAGCTCATATTCTCCTGCTAAAAACTGATTTGAAATATATTCAATTTCCGAACTGTGTCTGTGAACCCCTGGACTGTAAGCCTTGATTGTATTATGAGTCTCAGTAAAAAGTAAATTTTGTTTTAAACTGCGGCCGGCTCCACTGACCCCGGATTTAGCATCAATAATAATCGAACTGAGATCAGCCTTCGAAAACTGCAGCAGTGGTAAAATCCCGAGCAGTGATGCTGTAACATAACAGCCAGGATTGGCAACTAAATCAGCCTTTTTAATTTTTTCTCGATTTAATTCTACCAGCCCATAAACAGCTTTTTTTGCCAGCTCAGGGTGCTGATGTTCGACACCATACCATTCCTGATAAACTTCTACATCATGGTAGCGAAAATCACCACTTAAATCTATAATTTTTGGACCTGTACCGTAAAGTTCTCCTACAATATTCTGCGAAACTCCGTGAGGTAGAGCTGTAAAAATCAGGTCACTTGCTTCCGGCTTAAAATCTTCCATTGCAATTAGCTGATAATCATTTAAACTCGAAGCTCTAAACTGAGGATAAAGATCAACCAGTCTCTGACCGGCACTACTTTTTGAAACTAAATCTTTAATTTCAACTTCTGGATGCTCATGTAAAAGCCGCATTAGCTCAATTCCAACATAGCCGGTAGCTCCAACTATCGAAACTTGTCTCATCTGCTCAACTCCTTTAATCCTGAAATAACTACAAAATTATTAAACTTTTAAATTATATCTTTGGCTTATTTTATCGCATTAAAGTATTTGAATCAAGCTATTTGACTAATTTGCTCAAATAAAGCAAAAAAAGTGTTAAACGGTTAATATAAATTGCTCCTTAAATTGTTTAAGATTATTTATAGAATATTTGGAACAGTATATGATAAATTTACATAAATTAATAAGACAAACTCAATTGAAAGAGGGAGGAAAAAATAATGTTTAAAAAGACTCTATTTTTTAGTTTTGCTCTTTTACTTATTCTTTCAAGCTCACCTTTAATCATGGCTCAGACTACTGATACTTTTGAGGGTCCAACTAAAGAACTATTTTCAGCGGCTTTAAACGACTACAATCAGAAAAATTATAGTTCCGCAGCAGAAAAATTTCAATCTTTACTGGAAAGAAATAACTTAAGTGAGGACCTCAAATTTAGTGTTTTGTATTACTCAACTATGACTGCAATCAAAAGCTATAAGACCACTCAGGCGATTAATTATCTGGAACGCTTTAATCAGGCTGGATTTCAGGATTCTAATTTAAACTGGAAAATTGGAGAATTATTTTTAAACGAGGCCAGTCAATTTGATAG
>JAXKWB010000129.1:0-10074 GCA_036172385.1 Halanaerobiales bacterium
GTGCGAAATATAGATATTTTAATTGCTTCTGGAACTCATGAGTCAATGTCTAAAAAAATGATTAAGGATATGTTTGGTCAAAATATACCCCTCGAAAATTTCTATTCCCATAATTGGCGAGAAGATATAAAAAAAATAGGCATTATACCGGCTGATTTAATTAATAAATTGTCTAAAGGTCATATGAAAGAAAAAATTCCACTAAAAATAAATAAAAGAATAGTTCAATCTAAATATGATTTGGTTCTTTCTGTAGGACAGGTGTTACCTCATGAAGTAGTTGGAATGGCAAATTATACAAAAAATATTGTTGTGGGATGTGGGGGTAAAGAAATTATTAATAAATCTCATTATTTGGGAGCAATATCAGGGATAGAAAATGTTCTGGGAAGAGATTATTCTCCAGTTAGAAAATTATATGATTATGCTGAAAATAATTTGCTGCAAAATATACCTTTAAAATATATTTTAACTGTCTGTTCAACTAATTTAGATCTGGAGAGTGCTAATACAAAGATAAAAGGTGTTTTTTATGGTAGAGATAGAAAAATTTTTGAAAAAGCAGTAAAACTCAGTCAGCAAGAAAACATAATAGAACTTGATCACAAATATGATAAAATAATTGTTTATCTTGATCCCGGGGAATTTCAGAGTACCTGGCTGGGTAATAAGGCGGTGTATAGAAGCAGACTTGCTGTTGCCGATAAGGGAGAGATAATTATTGCTGCGCCAGGAATAAATAAATTTGGCGAGGATAAAGAAATAGATACTTTAATTAGAAAATATGGTCACTTAAAAAGCAGCAAGATTAGTAGATTAGTTGAAGAAAATAAAGATTTACAAAATAATCTTTCAGCAGCTGCACATTTAATGCATGGTTCTAGTGAAGGTAGATTTAAAATAACCTTGGCTGCTCCAAATTTGAGTAAAAAGGAAATTGAGAATGTTAATTATAATTATCTGGATATGGATAAACTTAAAAGAAAGTATAAATTAGAGTCTCTTAAATCCGGTAAAAATGTGATAGAAATAAATGGAAAAAAAGAAGAAGTATATTATATTGATAACCCTGCAACAGGTCTCTGGAAAGCTTAGTTTGTTATTAATGGACTAAAATTATATAAGCTTATAAGACTATTAATTAAAATCCGAAGTGGGAGGTGATAATGTTTTTGCTCCTGAGTTCTAGATCTACCAATAATTTTCAAAAAAAATTAAGGAGGAATTAATCAATGAGAAAATTAACAATTATTTTGCTGGCGGTTTCTTTATTAGCTTTATTTAGTGGGGCAGCAGTGGCCCAGGATTATGCTGACGAGATTACTGTTTATAATTCAGGTGACTTAGAACATGATCCAGCTACAGCATATGATATTCAGAGGTTTGAAAAAGAATATGGAGTCAAGGTAAATGTGGTAGAAGTTCCATGGCAGTATCAGATTGATAAGCTTACAACAGTTTTCTCTTCTGAATCTGATGATGTTGATGCTTTTGTTGGTTCATATTTTATGCTTAGTAACTTTGCCATGCCAGGCTGGTTAGAGCCAATAGGATTCACAGAAAAAGAAAAAGAAAAATTCAGCCCGGGAGTAATAAAAGCAAGTACCTATAAGGGTACAACTTATGGAGCGCCTTTAATGTTAAAAGATACAGAACTTTATTATCGTAAAGATTTATTGGAAGCAGAAGGTCTTGAAGTTCCAAAAACATGGGATGAACTTGTTAATGTCGCTAAAAAATTAACAAAAGATAAAGATGGGGACGGCAACATTGATCAATATGGATTCGCATATTTAGGTGCTGATAAATTAGGATTTACTTTTAGAACCTTCCTCTATCAATCAGGAGGAGAAATGTTTGATGAAAACTTAAATCCTGTATTTAACTCTTCTGCAGGTGTAAAAGCTCTAACCTTTATGAGAGATTTAATTAATAAGCATCAAGTAACACCTAATGGTATTATCAGTATGGGTGAGGGAAATGTTGGTGATTTATTTATTAGTGGTAAAGTAGCTATGGTAGAAAGTGTACCTCCTTTACACCACAGAATAATGAATTCAGATCTTTCTGGAAAAGCTTCTTTAGCATTAGCTCCCGAAGGTAGTGCGGGAAATACCTCTTATCTTGATGGTAATGTTATTTATGTAAGTAGCTTTTCGAAAAAGAAAAAAACTGCTAAAGCCTTTGCCAAATTCATGTCTAGCTATGAATCTTCACTGCATGAATTAGTTAGAGAAGGTAACAATTCTCCTAATCCTAATGTATTTGATGATCCTAGAGTTAAAGAAAAATATCCTGAAAAATGGGTTAATGTAATGCAGGAAAGTGTAAGGGATGTTAAAGCTGAAAATTATCCTCTATATTTACAGGTTGAACAGAACTTAAGACAGGAAATTCAAAAAGCTCTTAATGGTTCAAAATCACCTGAGAAAGCTCTAGATGATGCAGCAGCTCAAATTAGTGAGTTATATTCCATGATATTAGGAATTTAATTGTTTGATCTAACTGAAGGGTCTGCACTTGCAGACCCTTCCTTATAAATTAAGCAGTTGAAAGGAGTTTAGATTATGCTTAAAAAAATATTTAATAAATATTTTCATTATTGGATGATATTCCCAGCAATTTTATTACTAGCTTTTGTAGTAATATATCCAACTTTTAACCTTTTTTATACCAGTTTATTTTTTAAAAATGGACAATTAGGTGTAACTCGTTTTGTTGGCCTCCAAAATTATAAGAAACTATTTTTTGACGAAAATTTTTGGCAATATCTTGGTCATACTGTTGTCTATGTAGGTTCTGCAGTTACTATTAGTTTAATTTTAGGTTTAATTATTTCTAATATTTTAGATAAGGCAATCAAAGGCAGAAGTGTTTTGAGAACAATTATGCTTTTACCTTGGATGATTCCCCTTGTCTTAACAGGTATTACCTGGCGGTGGATTTTACAGGATATTTATGGAGCCTTTAATGCACTGCTGATGCAGCTTGGTATTATTGACCAGTCAATTGCCTGGCTGACTGATGGAACCACTGCGATGATGGGAGTAATAACTGCAGACTTCTGGGCAAATACGCCATTTGTTACAATAATCTTACTGGCAGGAATGCAGTCAATACCAGACCAACTCTATGAAGCTGCAGATGTTGATGGTGCTACTGGCTGGCAGAAGTTTTATAATATAACTCTTCCTTTAATTAAACCTTCTATCTTTGTAGCTCTAGTAATGAGAACTCTTTTTGCAATTAGAGCTCTAGATATTGTTTATGCTCTTACTGGGGGCGGCCCTGGAGAAAGCACGGAAGTATTGGCAAGTTATATTTATAATTTAGGTCGTAGATGGCTGCGAATGGGATATGGTTCTACAGTAGGAGTTGTTTTACTATTGATAACTATAGTTCTTGTGTTCTCATTTATGTTTATTTTAAAGCCCGGATCTGTAAGGGAGTGATTTAAATAATGAAATTTTTCAAAAACAAGTTAAATTCAGGAGATAATATAAGTTTATGGCAGTATTTGTTTTTAGGAGCCTATATACTGTTTAGTCTTTTCCCAATATATTGGATAATTATTACTGCTTTTAAAAATCCTTCTGCTGTTTTAGAACTGCCAGTGAATTGGATTCCAGAGAATCCTACAATTGATAACTTTATCTATGTATTTAGAGAAAGACCCTATTTAAGCTATACTATAAACTCAGTTGTTGCTGCCGTAAGTTCTACACTTTTGTGTGTATTATTAGGAACTCCTGCTGCCTATAGTTTTAGTCGTTTCGATTTTAGAGGTAATAATATGATGTTTTTTTCAGTTTTAGTTAGTAGAATGATACCGCCAATAGCACTTATAGTACCGTTTTATTCAATGATGCAGAATTTGGGACTTATTGATACTAAAATTGCTTTAATTATAACCTATTCATTTTTTAACTTACCCTTTGTTATCTGGGTAATGAAAAGTTATTTTGATGAAATTCCAACCGGATTAGATGAAGCAGCAAGAATTGATGGTGCAAGTAAATGGCAGATTTTCAAAGATGTAATTCTTCCCGTTACTTTACCAGGTATTGCAGCTTCAGCTATGTTAGCATTTATATTTAGTTGGAATGAATTTGTATTTACTCTTGTATTAACTTTGACTCCTGCCGCTAAGACTTTACCGATAGGCCTAATGGACTTTATTGCTGATGATTTTATTGATTGGGCTCGTCTCATGGCAGGCGGAGCACTTGCAGCGTTGCCGGCAATTATTTTTGGCCTCTTTTTCCAGAAATATATTGTTGGTGGTTTAACAAAAGGTGCAATAAAAGAATAATTTTTAGATAGGAGATGATTTTATTGCTTAGAAGTCAAAAAATCAGAAAACAGGGTGCAGAAATTGATGCACTAAGGATGGGAATGGACTGGAAAGCCGAAGATTTAGATAAGATGCAGATCGTCATTGCCAATACCTATGGTAATGGTCATCCAGGAAGTTTCCATCTTGATAAATATGTTAGTTTGTTGAAAAAAGAATTAAAAAATAATGATGTAATGGGAAGCCGCATGACAACTTCAGACATCTGTGATGGAATTGCTCAGGGTCATGATGGAATGAACTATTCCCTTGTTTCCAGAGAAATGATAGCAAATATGGTCGAAATTCAGGCAATGGCAGCTCCCTATGA
Source organism: Halanaerobiales bacterium (assembly GCA_036172385.1). Taxonomy (GTDB): domain Bacteria; phylum Bacillota; class Halanaerobiia; order Halanaerobiales; family Halanaerobiaceae; genus Halanaerobium. The sequence continues at coordinate 4,665 of JAXKWB010000129.1, forward strand.
TGGGATTGCTCTTTTTTCCAGCTGTGATAAATCTGTGCCGGCTCATTTAATGTCTATCATGCGTCTTGATCTACCGGCAGTTCATATTCCAGGTGGTTCAATGGCTCCCGGTCCGGATGGATTAACTCTGGAGATGGTAGGAACTTATTCTGCTCAGCTGCAGCGGGGTGAGATTACTGAAGAAGAATTTAAAGAATATCAGTATTCTGCCTGTCCCAGCTGTGGAGCCTGTCAGTTTATGGGAACAGCATCTACAATGCAGCTGATGGCCGAGGCTCTTGGTTTAGCTTTACCGGGAGCGGCTTTAATTCCATCAAGCAGCCCTGCTCTGGCCGAAATGACAAAAGAAGCCGGTCATTATTTAGTTGATTTAGTCAAAAAAGGTCTTAAACCTTCTGATCTTATTACCCGCAAATCATTTGAAAATGCAGTGATGATCCATGCAGCAATCGGTGGTTCAACAAATGCTCTGTTACATATTCCAGCAATTGCCCACGAATTTGGGATTGAAATCGAGCTGGATGAGTTTGATCAGATTCACCGGAAAACACCATTTATCGCCAATGTTAAAACAAGTGGTGAGTATCCAACCCATTATTTCTGGTATGCAGGTGGACTGCCGGCAGTAATGAAGGAACTCAAAGATTATCTACATTTAGACCAGATGACTGTTACCGGCAAAACTCTGGCTGAAAATTTAGAAGAACTGGAGCAGTTCAGTTATTTAGAATATATGGAAAGTGAAGCCCCTGCTAATCTGCCTGATGATGTGATTTATCCGGCAGCTGAGCCAATTAATAATGAGGGTTCTCTGGCAGTACTCAAAGGTAATCTGGCTCCCATGGGAGCAGTAGTTAAACATTCTGCAGTTGAGCCAGAAATGCATCAGTTTAAAGGAAAGATTAAGGCTTATGATACAGAAGAAGAGGCTTTAGACGCCGTGTTATCCGGTGATATTGTTTCTGGTGATGCAGTAATCATTCGTTATGAAGGTCCAAAGGGAAGCGGGATGCCGGAGATGTTTTACACCAGTGAAGCAATTGCCTCTGATGAAGTTTTAAATACTTCGACAGCTTTAATCACTGATGGCCGCTACTCAGGAGCTACTCGAGGCCCGGCGATTGGCCATGTTTCTCCAGAAGCAGTAGATGGTGGTCCAATAGCCCTGGTTGAAGATGGAGACCTTCTGGAAATTGATATTCCGGAGCGTAAATTAAATATTATCGGTATCAATGGAGAAGAAAAATCAGCAGCGGAAATAGATAAAATTCTGGCTGCAAGAAAAGAAAAGTGGGTTAAACCAGAATATAAGTTTAATACCGGAACTCTGGGGCTTTATGTGCGCCACGCTGTCCCGGCTGCAAAAGGTGCCTATATCGGTCTGAATTAGTTCTCTTGATTAAGACAGTAATAATATTTTTGTTATATAATTTTGATATGAGGTGAAAAAAGATGAATACGATATTTACTGGGAGAAAAATGTTTTTAAAGGTGAAGTCTGTCAGTCAAATATTGACCTTATAAAAGAAAAAGCAGAAGCGATGAAAGCTGATTTAATAATTGGTGTTGGTGGAGGAAAGGCAATTGATACTGCCAAGGCAGCTGCAGAAGATATGAGACTTCCGGTTGCTGCAGTTCCTACAATTGCTGCTACCTGTGCCGCTGGTTCAGCTTTTGCTGTAGTTTATACAGAAGCTGGTCAGTTTGAGAAAGATTATTTTATGACCCAGAATCCACGGCTGGTAATGGTTGATCCCGGGATCATTGCAGAAGCACCTGCCAGGTATTTAAAATCTGGTATTTTGGATTCTCTGGCCAAATGGTATGAGGGTCAGGCTGTTGCCAGCGGCATTGATGATCCCAGTTTAGAAACTGTAGTGGCCATGAATTTAGCTGAAATTTTATATAATAAAATGCGGAAGGAAGCTATTACAGCAGTTGAGCAGTGTGAAAACAATGAACTGGGCAAAGAATTAATGGAAGTTATAGATTTAAATATTTATCTGACCACAATTATTCAGAGTTTAGGTCAGAATACTTCCCGCGGAGCAGCCGCCCACGGCATCCATAATGGAATGACTGCAATTGAAGAATCACATGAGCTTTTACACGGTCTAAAAGTTGGCTATGGAATTATTGTGCAGCTCTATCTGGAAGAAAAACCGCAGGATTATATAGATGATGTGATTGACTTTTTCAATCAGCTTGGATTAGTACCTTCATTTAAAGGGCTGGGACTTACCTTTAATGAAGAAAACCTCAAAAAAACGGCAGCTAAATCTGTTAATGATACAGTGATGCTCAAGATGCCAATGAAGGTAACAGAGGAAATGATAATTGAGGCCATGCAGAAAGTCGAAGCAGAAGTTAATTAGCTTAAATTAAAAAATTAATAAAATTTCTCCCTCCAGGGAATTAATATCAAAGCCAGCCCAATCCATTTAGAATTCAGGTTTGGGCTGGCTGCTTATTTTTAGGGAATTATAAAACCAGCAGTTAGAAAGTGTCTATCCAGGCTTAAAGCATATTTAAGGTCCAGTTTATTCATAACTGCAAAAGAGGTGGCATCAACATAACTGAATCTCTGATCTTGATAATTTTTAAGGATCTTGACTGCATTATTTTCTGTTTTTTCTTCAATGAAGATTTTTTTGATCATAATTGATTTATTAATTAGTTGGATAAACTTGAAAGGTAGATTGTTGTTTTTAATTTTATACCTGAGCAGAGTAAAAGTTTCCCCAAGCACCTGATTGGAAATAATTAGAGTATTATTATTTTCTAAAAGTGTCTGGTAAATATTTTTTATTTTGTGATGACTTTTATCATTTTCACTTAATAAGGCAAACCAGGCGCTGGTGTCTACGAAAATCTTTTCATTTTTGAGTTTCAAAAAAAGCTGTGATTTATTCATCTTCTGGCCTCTTTTCGCCATACAAATACTGATCATGGTTTCTGGCAATATTATTATCCTCAAGTTCTTCATCTATCAAACCGATGAGATCATAAGCAGGATCTTTTTCTAGGGGGAGTTTTTCCTTTAAAATCTTGTTGACTCCTTCGCGCACCAGAGAGGCTTTGGAAACCCCAAGTTTTTCAGAAATAATCCCCAGTTTTTCATTTGCGTCCTGGTCAATATAAAACTGCAGCCGTTCTTTTTTTTCACTCATAATTAATCACCTCAGGTAATTTTAGCTATATACATATACATCTATTACAATATAATTATACATCTATTCATTAATAATTACAAGACAAAAAGAAAAATCGCCCCTGAGGGCGATTAAAAGTTGAGCTAGAATATTAAACTAGCCCTGATATTTATAAAACGACTGGAAAATTTTATCCAGTCCATATTTTTCGGGTGAGAAGATATATTCAGTATTGCCGAGAAAAAAGTAGCCGCCCGGATTTAAAACTGAGGTAAACTTTTTAATCAGCTGATCTTTCATATCTTTGGTTAAGTAGATAAAAAAGTTGCGGCTTAAAATTAAGTCCCAGTCGGCTTTAAAACGCGCATTAATTAAATCTTTCTGCTCAAATTTTACCATCCTTTTAATTTCGGAGCTCAGGGCATAAGTTTTGCCATCAGAACTCTCTTTAAAGTACTTATTTAAGAGCTGATCCGAAACATTTTTGAGAGAATTCTCTTTATATTCAGCCTGGCGGGCAGTATCCAAGATTGTATGGTCCAGATCTGTGGCATAAATTTCAAATTTAGTGGGGCTGATTCCCATTTCTTTTAAAATGATTGCCATAGTATAGGGTTCTGATCCGTTAGAACAGGGAGCACTCCAGATTTTAACCTTTTTCTTTTCCGCAAAGAGTTTGGGAAAAACATCTGACTTTAAAAATTCAAAATTCTCCGGATTACGAAAAAACTCTGAGGTGTTGATAGTAAAGTGGTTTAGATAAGCATCCTTAAATTCTGTGTCATGCTTAATTAATTCAATACATTTGTCAAAATCATCTACCTGATATCTGCGCATTAAACTTTTGGTTCTTCTCTCTACTCGATCTAACTTATAGCCATCTAAATCAATATTCAAAATTTTCTTTGCTCGATCTTTAAACTCTGTAAAAGTAATTCCCATTTAAATTTATCCCTCCACAATTTCTGTAATTCTTTTGCCGATTTCATCTATTCTTTTAATTTCATGATAGGCTCCAGCTTTTACTGCTGAAGACGGCATACCATAAACCAGTGCTGTCTCTTTAGACTCTATTATACCATATCCACCTTTATTTACAATGGCAGACATTCCCACGGCGCCGTCGTGTCCCATCCCGGTTAAAATAACTCCCAGAAGTCTGTCACCAGCAAAATGTTCGGCAAGACTCTGCATCATGTAATCGACACAGGGGCGGACACCGTGCAGCCTGTCTTTTTTATTTAACTTAACCTTACCCTGGCTGTCAATTTCTAAGTGGTAATCCCCAGGAGCAAGGAGACCATGACCGGGTTTTAAAGTATCACCTGACTCGGCTTCTTTAATTTTAAGTCCCGAAATATTATTCAGTCTTTCTGCCAGGGTTTCTGTAAAACCGGCCGGCATGTGCTGAACAATTACAAAGGCTGCTGGAGAATTTTCTCCAATGTCTTCGAATAATGTATTTAAGGCCCTGGGGCCGCCAGATGAGGCACCAACTGCTACAATTGGAAAAGAACTGCTGTTTTTAATAACCCTCTTTTTAACTTTTTTAGCTTTAAAAGTGTCATTCGAATCTGCAGCTGCTTTCAACTTAAGCAGCAGTTCCTCTTTAATTGAATCAATATTTAAAGAAATAGAGCCGGAAGGTTTGGGAATGAAATCAAAAGCTCCCAGTTCCAGGGCTTTAATTACAGTTTCCCGGTTATCCAGAGCACTGACCATAATCACAGGTATTTTGGGGTATTTATCTTTAACAATTTCCAATGTTTCCAGGCCATTTAATTTTGGCATTTCTACATCTAACATTAAAAGATCAACATCTATTTTTTTAAGTTTACGGAGGGCGTCCTGACCGTTATATGCAGTTGCTGCAACTTCCAGGTCTGGATCCTTTTCGATAGTATCTGAGTAGATTTTTCTCATAAAAGCAGAGTCATCACAGATTAAAACTTTAAGCATTTTTTAACCTCCTAAATTTTCTCCATCACTAATTTATATATTCTTTGTTTGCCTGCAAAAACCTCTTTAAATATTCGATTATCTAGATAAAGATTATATGATTTCAGGCTGATTTTGTCAAAAAATGTCTTAAAAACGCTGGAGCCTTAAATAACTCTGTGTTATAATGTAATTATAGAAATTGAATAGTCCTATTTTAAGTAAAGTAATTCTCAGGGAGTTGATTATAATGGAGCTAATAAATTGTAAGGAATGCGGCAGATTATTTTCCTCTGCGGGACAGAAGGTCTGTCCTGATT
>JAXKWB010000130.1:0-21377 GCA_036172385.1 Halanaerobiales bacterium
GTCAAATGCTGTTTTATTTATATATTTTTAGGTTTATAGTTTTTTTCACTTTATTAATAATACAACTAATAACAATAATAGTTACTAAATATTCTCACGAAATTTCTAAATTATGGTAGGAACTTTTATCAATAACTTTTTATATTTTAGAATTCATATTATATAATTGGTTTAATTAAAATTCCGCTGATTTTTTTAGAAGACATTCAATAGGGTAATATAATTTAATTTTTCCAGTAAGGTATTAATTATATTTTTAAAGAGCTATTGATTATTTCTTTACTATCAGAAAAAGTGAAGGGAGTCAGGTTTAGTTTTATGTTAACTATTTAATTATAAAAAATATGGAGGGGATATTATTTTAGAGATTAAATTGATTATTAGAAGTATATTTGTAATTTTATTATTTAATTGCAAATATAAAGCAGATATTAAGACTTATTAACGCAGACTTTAACCTACTGTAATTGATTTTAAAGAAAAATATTTTCTAAAAAAATAAAAAAAATAAAAAAATAAGCAGGAATTTTATTTCTGGTGACGAATATAAATAATAACAGAATTTCATTCGATGCACACATGTGCAGATATTGTGAGATTTAATAATAATATTGCAGTTTAAACAAAATAATAAAATGAGGATGATATTATATGGATAAATTTCAAATGATTAGAATTGCAAAGTTATATTATGAACTGGATAAAACTCAAAAAGAAATAGCTGAAATGGAAAATATATCACGGTCTAAAGTAAGTAGAATTCTAACTAGAGCAAAAGATAAGGGACTAATTGAACTAAGAGTTAAAGTATCACATGGTTCTGTTTATAATTTGGAAAGAGAATTAATAAATAAGTTTGCTTTGAAAGCAGCCATTATAACACCAGTAATAATTAATAATGAGAATATAATTTTAAAAGAAATTGGACAAGCAGCAGGTGAATTTTTGATAGATATAGTAAGTGATGAAGATATTCTGGGAGTTTCCTGGGGTACAACAATGAGTTATGTAGCAGATAATCTTCCTGAAAATGATATCAAGGGAGTAAAAATTGTCCAGTTGAACGGAGGAATGTCTCATAGCAAACTATCTACGACTTCAAATACTATAGTTAGAGAATTTGTTCAGGCTTTTGAAGGTCACCCTTATCTGATGCCAGTCCCCGCTATTGTAGATAGTAAGAAAATAGTAGATTGTTTGATGGGAGATAGAAAAATTAATCATATATTTTCTCTTTGTAAGAAAGCAAGAGTAGCTATTTTCGGAATAGGGTACTTTTCAAAAAAATCTGTTCTTTATAAAGCGGGATATTTTGAAGGAGACAATAGCTTTGAACAATTAGAGAAAAGTGGTGCTGTAGGAGATGTAATAGCACGTTATTTTGATATAAATGGTAAAATATGCAATAAAGAATTAAATAATAGAACAATTGGTGTTTCACTTGCTGATTTAAGAAAAACTGAATATAGTATTGGGGTTGCCTCAGGTGATGAAAAAATAGAGGCTATTATTGGAGCATTAAGTGGGGGATACATAAATACGTTGATTACTGATGAAAATACTGCCAGACAAATACTCGATTTTGAATAAGATAATAATAAAAAGACTAGTTTTAAGTCGAATTTAGTTAATTTGTATTTTATAAAATTTTATTAGTGCTTCAGAGCTTAAGATAATTGTTTTTAGAGAAAAGGAGGTGATATAAAAAGTTCAAAAAGATTGTACATTAAAGATATTAAAGTTTATTGATTATTGTATTATTGAAGCTTTTGCAATGGGCAGAAAATAAGTTCACTCAAAAATAAAGGAGGAGTAAGGTGAGTTTAACTAATAAACAAATAAATAAAACATCTAAAAGTATTTTTAAAAAGTATAAAAAGTCAGAAAATAACAAAGAAAAAGATAATATTGAATACTCTAAAAACAACGACAAAGAGGAGCTTGAACAGGAGCATAATAGTTTTGATTCTGAGCTGACCCAAGATAATTATCCTATCAAGTTGAGTGATAATCCAGAGGAGATATCTTCTTTGATAGATCATACGATATTAGGTTCGGATACTACCAAAGAAGAGGTGAAAAATATTTGTACTGAAGCTTTAGAATATAATTTTGCTTCTGTTTGTGTCAATTCTTATTATGTACCTACAGTTTATGACGAATTAAAAAATAGTGATAATGTAAAGATATGTTCAGTTATTTCTTTTCCTCTAGGAGCAACATCTACAAAAATTAAAATTGCTGAAGCGAAAGATGCAGTAGAAAAAGGTTCACAAGAAATTGATATGGTAATGAATATTGGAGCTCTTAAAGCAGGTGAAGTTAATATAGTTAAAAATGATATTGAGCAAGTAGTAAAAGCAGTTAAAAATAAAGCTTTAGTTAAAGTAATTATTGAATGTTGTTTATTAACAGATCGGGAAAAAGTTAAAGCCTGTTCTTTAGCTAAAATTGCAGGAGCAGATTTTGTTAAAACTTCAACCGGCTTTAGTGATGGTGGTGCTACTGTCGAAGATATAAAATTAATGCGAGAAACGGTAGGACCAGATATGGGAGTGAAGGCCTCAGGTGGAATTAGAGATTATCAAACAGCAAGAGAAATGATTGCTGCTGGAGCCAATAGAATTGGAGCAAGCAGCTCAGTGCAGATTATTAAAGGTGAAAGTACAAATAAGGATTATTAAGAAGGAAATTATTGAGATAGATTATGATATGGAGGTTGAGGAAATTGAGTAATCAGAAGATGCGGGCGGTTAGATTATTTGCCCCTGGAGATATTAGATGTGTTGAGATTGAAAAACCAGATATTAAAGAAGATGATGACATTATAATAAAAGTCAAAGCCTGTGGTGTCTGTGGCTCTGATATTGAAAGAGTAATGGAAAAAGGTGCTCATGAGATGCCCCTGACTATCGGCCATGAGTTTGCAGGGGTAGTTGAACAAACAGGTAAAAAAGCAGCTGGTTTTGAGTCTGGGGACAGGGTTACTGTGATGCCTTTATTACCCTGTGGTGAGTGTGATTATTGTAAGGTAGGAGAATTTGTATTGTGTGAAAATTATTCATATTATGGTTCGAGAATAAATGGAGCCATGGCTGAGTACATTAGAGTTAAACCTGACAATGTATTGAAGCTACCTGAAAATGTAAATTTTGAAATGGGAGCAATGACTGATCCTATTTCAGTTGCTCTGCATGCAGTAAGACAGGTTGACAGAATTGAAGCAGGTCAGAAAGCCGCAGTATTAGGAATGGGACCCATTGGTTATGCTGCACTACAGTGGCTAAAAAATCTTGGCTGTGGTCAAGTATATGCTGTTGATATTTTTGACGAAAAACTTAATTTGGCCAATCAACTTGGAGCGGACTTCTGTATTAATGGCAAAAGTCAGGATGTTGTTGAAGAAATTATGAAACAAACTAATGGTGAGGGTGTTGACATAGCTATTGAATTGGCTGGTACTACTACTACCCAGGTTCAATCTATTCAAATTTTAAAAAAGATGGGAACAGCAGTTTATGCTGGAATTTCTTATGATAATCTTGAATTTCCAAATAAAACATTAAATAGTATTCTGCGGGAACAATTAAACATTAAAGGTTCCTGGAATTCCAAAATTAGTCCTCTGCCAATAAATGAATGGAAGAGTTCTCTAGAATTTATGAACACAGGTCAAATAAAAACTAGGCCCCTGATTTCCCATCGTTTTAGACTAGAAGATTGTCAGGAGTGCTTTGATATGATGTACAACAAAACTGAAGTATTTACTAAGGTATTGTTTAAACCAGAAAAATAAAGTCAGGAGGAAAAAAATGAAGGCTTATGTTTATAATGAAAAAGATAATCTAGTTTTAAAAGATGTTAATCGCCCAGAATGTGAGGAAAATAGTGCTGTTATAAAAATTGAAGCCTGTTCTGTATGTGGTACAGATTTTAGAACTTATACTTATGGAAGTGAAAAAATTGAACCTGGAACAATAATAGGGCATGAAGTAACAGGTGAATTGGTTGAAGTTGGAGATGCAGTTGAAGGCTTTAAAACTGGAGATAGAGTTAATGTAGTTCCGGCTATAGGCTGTGGAGAATGTTATAACTGCAAAAAAGGTTATACAAATTTATGCACAAATCTCGAAACTATAGGTTTTCAATATAATGGGGGTTTCGCAGAATATATGGAGATTCCTACTAAAGCTTTTAAAATGGGAAATGTAATTAAGATAAACGAGAATATTGACGAACAATTATCAGCTGTAGCTGAACCAATAGCCTGCTGTATAAATGCTCAAAGTTTTCTTGATATCAAAGAAGGAGACAATGTTGCAATTTTTGGCGCTGGCTTTATAGGCTGTATGCATGCTAAACTTGCCAAAAGTAAAGAGGCCAATCAAATCTTTATAATAGAACTGGATGAAAATAGAATCCAGCAGGTATTAAAACTGATAGATGATGTAATAATTATTAATCCTAAAAAAGAGAATACAAAAGAAAAGATTAATAAGCTTACTGATAATGAAGGCCCAAATGTATTAATAACAGCCTGTTCTTCTGGAAAAGCACAACAAGATGCTCAAGAAATTGCGGCTGAAAGGGCCAGGATCAGCCTTTTTGGTGGGCTACCAGGAGAGTCGACTGGTTTTATTAATAGTAATCTTGTTCATTACAAAGAATTAACCATTTGTGGAGTTCATGCTTCTACTCCGGAGCAGAATCGAAAATCTCTAAAATGGATTTCCGGGGTTGATTTTGACTTGAAAGATTTTCTTACTGTCTATTCTTTGAGTAATATTGAAAATGCTTTTGAAGCTATAAAGAACGGAGAAATAATGAAGGCGGTTATCAAACCAGAATAGTAAGTTAATTAACACCTAATTCTTTAAATTATAGAATGACAAACATGAATTATTTAGGAGGAAATATTATGATTAAAAAGTTATCAGTTGAAAATATAACAGCTGAAAATTTTGAAGATTATGGTACTTTAGTTACTACCAGTGGAAAGCAGGTAAATAATGATTTAGATTCTGAAATCTTCAACTTATATAGTCATCTGGCCAGAAATAATTTTGAAGGTGAAATTATTTTCAATATTTTGGAAGTGCTTGATCGGGATAATAAATTTTCCAGTTTAGAAAGGCACACTGGCACAGAAGAGTTATTTTTTGCTTTAGATCAGGATGTAATAGTTCTGGTTGCTAGACCTGATAATAATAGTGAAACTCCTGATCCTGATACAGTAAAAGCTTTTCATATGCAGGCTGGTGAGGGAATGTTAATGAAAAAAGGCACCTGGCACTGGATTCCCTATCCCGTTTCGGGAAATAAGGCAAATATGCTGGTAGTATTCAAAGAGGGTACTCTTGCTCAAGATTTAGTAGTAGTTGATTTAGAGGAAAAAGAGAATATTACATTTAAAATAGAAAAAAGATAATAGTTAGGATTATTTTAGTATTATTAATTTATAGAGGGAGGGGTAAATATTGTCTAAAAAATATATTTTATCGATAGATCAGGGTACAACAGGTACAAGAGTAATACTTTTTAATAAAAAAGGTAAAATTCATGTCTCAGCTTATCATGAGATAGAGCAAATATTTCCCAATCCAGGCTGGGTAGAACATAATCCGGAAGAATACTGGGAAACCACCTTAAAATGTATCGAAGAAGTTTTCAAAAAAGGTAAAATTTCAGCAGCTGAAGTTGCAGCTATAGGAATTACAAATCAGCGTGAAACTACTATTTTATGGGATAAAAAAACTGGAGAACCTGTTTATAATGCTATTGTCTGGCAGTGTCGGAGAACTGCTGAGATATGTGACGATTTAAAAGAAAAAGGGTATGAAGAAAAAATACGTCAGAAAACTGGGCTTTTGATTGATGCATATTTTTCTGGGACTAAAATAAAATGGATAATTGAAAATATTGAAGGAGTTAAAGAAAAAATCGCACAGGATAGAATCCTTATGGGTACAATTGATACCTGGCTTATCTGGAAATTGACTGCAGAACAGTGTCATGTTACTGATTATTCCAATGCTTCCCGGACTATGCTCTTAAATATACATGATCTAGATTGGGATGATGAACTTTTTGAGATGCTTGGAATCCCAAAAAATATAATGCCAGAACTTGTTCCTTCAAGTGGAGTAATAGCGGAAACTGATCAAAATATTTTCTTTGGTGAGCAAATACCTATTGCAGGGGTAGCAGGAGATCAGCATGCAGCTACATTTGGACAGACTTGTTTTAAACCAGGCATGGCCAAAAACACCTATGGTACTTCGCTGGCGATGATGATGAATATTGGCAAAAAGCCAATAATGTCTAAAAATGGGTTAACAACAGATCTTGCCTGGATGATAGATAATAAAGTTGAATTTGCTCTGGAAGGAGTGATTTTTAATGGTGGTGCAGCAATCCAGTGGTTGAGAGATGGACTTGGAATAATTAAGGAAGCGGCTGAAGCAAGTGAATTGGCTGAAACAGTTTCGAATACTGGAGATGTTTATCTAGTTCCAGCTTTTACAGGACTCTGTGCGCCCTATTGGGATATGTATGCCCGGGGAGCTATTATAGGAATAACCAGAGGTACCACAGAAGCTCATATAGCAAGAAGCGCGCTCGAATCAATGGCGTATCAGACTAAAGATGTTCTGGAAGCTATGACAAACGATTCAGGTAAAGAAATAAAAACTCTTCGAGTGGATGGAGGTGTTACAAAAAGTGATTTTTTAATGCAGTTCCAGGCAGATATTTTAGGAGTAAGGGTGGAAAAACCATCGGTTACAGAAATGGCGGCTCTGGGTGCCGCATATTTAGCTGGACTAGGTATAGGTTTTTGGAATAGTAAGAAGGAAATTGCTAAACAGTGGAAGGTTAAAAAAGCTTATGAGCCCAAAATGGGTGAAGAAAAAAGGGAAGAGCTTTATGCAGGCTGGAAAAATGCTGTAAAAAGATCGCAAAATTGGGCAAATAAATAATAAAACTAGAGAACTAAAAATTTAATAAATATTCTAAATTTAATTAATATGGGACAGGGAGGTATATTCAATGAATATTGATTTCACAGATGAGGTAGTAATTGTCACAGGTGCAGCTCGTGGTATAGGCAAAGCTGCTGCTGAGGCTTTTGCGGAAAGTGGTGCTAAAGTAATTATAGGTGATATTGATGCAAAAAAAGGGAAAAAAGCTGCTGATTCAATAAACGGAGAGGCTACATTTATTAAATTAGATGTTTCAAGCAGTAAAAGTGTAGTTGATCTGGTGAAAAAAGTTAATGAGATGTATAGAAGAATTGACATCCTTGTCAATAATGCGGGAGTATTTTATACAGAAAATATTGTTGATACCCCTGAAGAAGAATGGGATAAACTAATGAATATAAATTTACGAGGAGCTTATCTCTGCAGCCATTACATTATTCCTGAAATGTTAAAGCGGCAGAGTGGAGTAGTAATCAATATTGCTTCTGAAGCTGGTCTTGTTGGTATTGGTGGACAGGTCGCCTATAATGTTTCAAAAGCAGGAATAATTTCGATGACTAAAAGTATGGCTGTTGACTTTGCAGATAATGGTATCCGAGTTAATGCTGTTTGTCCCGGGACTACAGAAACTCCATTATTCTTAAATGCGTTGAAGAAAGCAGATGATCCTGAAGAATTAAGAAGCACTTATGAAAAGATAAGACCTTTAAATAGATTGGGAAAACCTGAAGAAATCGCCGGAGCAATACTAGCAATGGCTTCTAAAAATCTTGCTTATGCAACTGGCTCAGTCTTAACTATTGATGGTGGATATACTGCTCAATAATCACGTAACTATTATAATAGCATGATAGTTACAGAGAGATATATAAATTTATAAAAATAAGGAGAATGAGGAGGGATAAAAACTTAAAAATTAAATATGATAGTGAATGTTTAAAGAAGTTAATAAAATGAAGGAGGAAAAAATGAGAAAATTTTTATCAATTTTAATAATCACATTGTTAATTTGTACATTGGGAGGAACTATCAGTTCTTTAGCAGAAAATTCAGTTGATTTTGTAAATGATGGTGATACAAGAGAAGACCTGGCACAGAGGTATAAAAATGCTGAACCAGGAGAAGAATTTTTGGTTGGCCATATTACCTTTCAGTTAGCTCAAGAATATGCAATGATGATGTTTCAGTCAACTGAGCAGGCTGCGGAACAACTGGGACTTAAATTTAAAGGAGTAGTTGCTCATTCAGATGCTGAATGGATTCAGCTTACTAAAAGTATGATAGCTTCTGGGGCCAAGGCAATTACTTATAACTGCCCCTCGTTAAATGTGGTTCCAGAGCTGGCAAGAATCTGTGAAGAAAATGATGTATTTATGTTGACTAATTTTGGAATTACAGGCGAAATGCTCCCTGGTGATTATGGACCAAGATGGGTTGTAGATAATTCGCCTCAGGCTGACGAACAGGCTTATTTCCCCCTGATGCTCTTATTTGAAAAGATGAGCCAGGATGGTAAAACAAGGGTTTATCATCAGCAGGGAAGTAAGTCCTCAGCCACTGTCGCTCAGGTACAAATTAACTTAGCTACTCTAATGGCCTGGAGTCAATATCCAGAACTGAAAATGTATGGTCATCAATATGGTGAATGGAATTTTGAAGATGGCCGCAAAGGTGCAGAAGCAGCACTGGCAGAACGTACAGATTATCAGGGTATCTGGGCAGCTAATGATTCTCAGATTACTGGAGCTTTGTCTGCGTTTCAGGACAGAGGTATATTTATTGACAAGTATGCAGTATCCAGAGACATGGAAACAACTACTGCCCAGAAAATAGTAGCAGATCAATTCCTGGCAACAAATGGGTTTGATATTCCATATTTTGGTGGAAGAATGGTCGCAATGGCTTATGATATGTGTGTGGGTAAATGGTATCCAATGCCTGATGAAATGGTGCAGGCTGGTAAATTAAATACTTATGGTAATTCGGAAGCACCTCAACTGGCGAAAGATGCAGGTATTTCTGATAATCCAAGTTTTTATCTTGGTCCAACAGAAAAAACTTTAAATAAAATTCTAATGGAAATCAAAAAAGATGAACCTCAATACCCATATGACTTTAGATTGGTTTCACATGCTAAAACTGAAGAACTTGGACTTGAATATGATCGACATGCTGGTGGAGGAACAGAACTGGGCTTTAATGATTTTTACTATCCTGTAAAAACTGATAGATTTGCAAGTCGGCAGGAATTTAAAAATCATATTGGTGCCTTACATGAATACTTACTTGATTTGGATGTGGAAACTTGGGAAGAAGCTAAAAAACTTCTAGAATCATTACCCTCAGAAATTAAAACAGAACCAGTCTGGAATTAAAGCAGTTCAATTGAATATTAAGGCAAGCAGATATTAGATTAATTTGACTAGTAATTATAATCTGCTGGGAGAGTGATATTTTCAAATATTACTCTCCCAGTTAATAGAATAACACAATAGGAGTGATCTTGAATGGGGACCAAAAAAAATAATTCACTACTCGAGATACGAGGAGTAACAAAAACATTTGGAGGAGTTGTCAAAGCATTAAATGATGTCAATATAACGATCGAAAAAAATGAAATAGTTGGTGTTGTAGGAGAAAATGGGGCTGGGAAATCTACTTTAATGAAAATTTTAGTAGGAGTCTTTCCCCCAGATCAGGGAGAATTATATTATGCTGGAGAGAAAATTCCTTTTCCTAACAGTCCCAGTGAAGCTGCTAAGAGAGGAATATCAATTGTCTACCAGGAAAAAGGAGTTATACCTCAATTGCAGGTCTATCAATTTCTTCTTCTAGGGCGTGAATATTTATTTAATTCATATAATCTTCAAATTGAAGAAATGAAAGCAAGCGCTGTGCAGATATTAAGAGAGCTACAAATAGATTGTAGTGTGGAAAGTTTTATGTATGAATTGTCTTTATCTACTCAAAAAATGCTGGAAATTGCAAGGGCAATTTTAAGTATAAGATTAGAGCAGGGAGATAATAACGTAAATTCAATAATAATACTTGATGAGCCAACAGCTCCTTTATGTATAGAAGAAACCAGGAAATTATTTGATTATTTACTTAAAATGAAAGAAAAGGCAAATGCCTCATTTGTTTTTGTATCTCATATTATACCTGAGATTATGGAATTTACTAATACAGTCCATGTTTTAAGAGATGGGAATGTTGTGGGACATTATAATATGGCAGAACATGATTTAACAGAAGAGGAATTGTTTAAGGCAATAGCTGGAAAGGAGTCCTCTACATATATTGATAAACCAGTCAGTAGAAATAAAGTAACTGGGGAAATAGTGTTAGATGTAGATAATCTTAAAAAAAATGGCTGCTATTATGATGTGAATTTTGAATTATACCGGGGAGAATGTATTGGAATTTTTGGAGCTGCTGGGTCAGGGAAAAGCAAATTATTAAATTCCATAGCTGGACAAATTGATTTTGATCAGGGCAATCTGATAGTTAATGGAAATAAGTTATTGTCTGGTGAACCTCCTCATACCAGGCTGAAAAAGGGAATAGGTTATTTTTCTGGTGATAATAATAAAGAATTGTTTTTAAACTGGTCAATTGCTAAGAATATATCAATTTTAAATATGGATAAAATAACAGACAATATAATAAATATAATAGATTTTAAAAAAGAAAAGAAGTTGGCAAAAAATATTTCTGACAGTTTAAATATAAAAGCTCCAGATGTAATGACAGATTGTTATTCACTTAGTGGAGGAAATAAACAGAAAGTATCTGTAGGAAAATGGCTTGAAAATAGTCCGGATATAATTCTACTTGAAGATCCTACCATTGGTGTTGATGTGGGAGCAAGGAGAGATATTTATGAGGCAATTTATAAGATGAATGATATTGGTATCTCGATGATCCTTGTTAGTGATGATCCCAAAGAATATTCTGCTTTATGTGATAGGGTTGTATTTATGACAAATGGAAAAATAGATAAAGTATTAAATAGAGAAGAATTTGAAGAGGTGATTAGGTGATTAATTTAAAAAAGAAAAGTGTTTATCTAGACTTCGTAAAAGTTCTGAAGCAGAATCCAATTATTGTCATCTTTTTTGTCTTTTTTGTTATATTTTCTTTTTTATATACCCGGAAATTTCTTTCAACTATGAATTTGCAGGCTATATTGGGACAGTTTGTAACATTAATGCTATTTGCACTTGGTCCTTCAATTGTTATGGTGATTGGTGAATTAGATTTATCTTATGTAGGAATATGGATGTTAGGTGGTATAATTGTCTGGATGTTGACACCCGTACTGGGGTTATTTTCAATTTTAGTTTTTCCGCTACTGGGACTGGTAACTGGAACTTTTATTGGATTTGTGCATACTAAGACTAAAATACCAGTTTTTATATTAACCTTAAGTTTGTTAGTAACTTACTGGGGACTAACTTCTCAGCTATCTGGAGGATATCCCAGAGCTACTGAAAAATTTGGGTTTATAACAGCTGACATTATACCTTATATCCCTACAGTTTTATTCTGGACAATTCCTTTAATAATTTTTGCTATTTACCTTATGAAGTTTACTAAAATAGGAACTTATCTTTATGCAATAGGTTCAAATGAGGAAGGTGCAAAATTAGCTGGAATTAATGTAAAAAAATATAAAATGTTAGCATTTGTTATTAGCGGTATTTTTACAGGATTAAGTACAATTATTCTTTTTCAGCATCTTGGTGGTTCAGTCCCAGTCGAATTGAATCTAGATACTATGGTTAATCCCCTTGTGGCGATTGTATTGGGAGGAACACCTTTAACTGGGGGGAGTGGTGGTCCGCATAAGACTATTTTTGGGGCATTAACTTTTTCTGTAATTACCAGGGGTTTAAATATTTCTGCACTACATCCTACAACAATCCAACTTTTTATTGGTATCTTACTAATTATAGCGATAGTAATAAGTGCACGGGGGATGAAAGGGGTTGAGGTTACATGAAAAATGATAACTATTTTTCAACACTAATTGAAAAAACAAAATCTAATAAAAATACTGTTTTACCTGTTATTACTATTTTGTTAGTTATTATAATATTTCAAACAATTAACCCTGTATTTTTAAAGGCACAGGGAAGAATAACTTTAGTATATTCCATGTCTTACTTTTTGATTGCTGCACTTGGGCTAACTTTTGTAGTAATGATGGGATCATTTGACTTTTCAATAGTAAGTTTGCTTAAATTGTCAGCCCTTATCTGTGGATTGTATATTAATAAATTTGGATTATGGGTAATTCCTCTGGCCATTTTAGTATGTGTTTGCTTTGGTTTTGTGAGTGGTTTTCTATTTGCAAAATTAAAGGTGCCATCTTTTATTGCAACTCTGGGAATTTCATTGGTTGCTGAGGGAATAGCACTTTTACTCTCAAAAGGTCATTTATTGATGATTACTAATTCTAGTTTCAGAAAACTTGCTGTAACATTTATTGGAGGAATACCTGCAGTTTTCTATTGGGCAGTGGGTATCTGTATAGTTAGTACACTAATAGCTTTTATTTTGCCTTTTGGAAGACGAGTTTTTGCAATAGGAGAAAATGCAAAAGCTGCTTCAATGTCAGGAATTAATGTAGACAGAACCAGGATTTATGTATTTATGTTAAGTGGATTTTTTTGTGGTATTGCTGGTGTTTTATATATGGCCCAGATGGGTGGAGGTTCTGTTGGTCTTGGTGCTGATATGATGATTCCTCTTTTTGCCAGTGTTGTAGCTGGAGGAACTGCTCTGACTGGAGGTGTTGGTGGACCGCACAGAACATTTTTTGGAGCTATCATAATCACCTGGACTGAATCTGGTATGCTAATGAATGGAGCTTCAAGAGGAATGCAGGTTGTTGTTTTAGGGATTATGGCTATCATTATGAGTATAGCTACCCTGAATAAAAGCAGAATATGAATTAAAAATAATGGATTTAATTGATCAGATAGAAATTGATCAAATTAATACTTGCTACCCACCATAATTTTAAGATATAATATCAATATATGGAGAATACGAAGACAGGAGGGTAGAAAAAATGCCCGAATCTGAAATTTTAGATAGGATCTTAAATCGTATTGATCAACTGGATGGTAAGTTTAGCGGTAAGTTTAATAATCTTAATCATAGAATTGATACAATGGATCATCGAATTGACAATTTGGATAAAAGATTTGACAAGGTCGATGACAGGCTTGACAAGATGGATAAAAGGTTTGATAAGGTTGATGAAAAATTTGACAAGGTCGATGACAGGCTTGACAAGATGGATAAAAGGTTTGATAAGGTTGATGAAAAATTTGACAGGGTTGATGACAGACTTGACAAGATGGATAAAAGGTTTGATAAAGTAGATGACCGACTTAATATGATCTATGATCAAACTGTGCGTTTAACTCTGGGCCAGACCGCTTTGAAAATAGATATTAATGAGATAAAAAGTGTCTGCAATTATCTTAATAATGAGGTGGCCAGAAATACTAAGGATATTTATGTTATAAAAAATGAAAAAAATTAAATATAAGAGATTAATAATATAAAATGAAGACTCTCACCAGGCATATTCAAATTTTCTGGTGGGAGTTTTTTGTACATTAAATAAATCACTTTTTAATCTGACACTTTGAAACTCAAGCTGTCAGGTATTTTTTATGCCTAAATTTAAGCTGTCACCTGTTTTAGTTGTGGCTGACACAATAGATAATTGTTTCACAATCCCTGAGAGGTATTTTAAAATAATAAGTGAACTGAGAAAGTGAAATAAAAAACTTTTAGGGGGAATATTATGTATAGCAATCTATTTTCCAGTGGTAAAATTGGAACAATGAAAAGCAAAAATCGAATTGTGATGACTGCAATGGGAAACTACTTAGCAAATACAGATGGAACTGTCTCTGAGGAAGACATAGCCTTTTATACTGCAAGAGCTAAAGGAGGAGTTGGAATAATAGTTACCGAAGCTACCTGTGTCGATGACAAAAGGGGTAGAGGAAACACCCATCAGATTTCTGTAGCAGATGATAAATTTATTCCGGGTTTAAAAAAATTAGCAGAGTCTGTCCAGCAGTATGATAGTAAATTGATAGCACAGATCTATCATCCAGGACGCCAGGGAGTAAGTGCTATTAATCAGAATCAGGGTATGTTAGCTCCCAGCGATGTAGAATGTGAGGTTGTGCATCAGCCAGTAGAAGTAATGTCTCTCCAACAGATAGAAGAGATGATAGAAAAATTTATTGATGCTGCAGAACGCGTAAAGAAGGCTGGCCTGGATGGAGTTGAAGTTCACGGGGCTCACGGTTATTTAATCAACGAGTTTTTAAGTCCTTACACCAATCGAAGAAATGACAAATATGGTGGTAGTTTTGAGAATAGAATGAGATTTTTGGAAGAAATTGTGATGGGGATCAGAGAACGTTGTGGCGAAGATTTCCCTCTGATTGTCCGTCTTTCAGTCGACGAATTTTTAGAGACGGTTGGCAAAGCAGATTCCGGTTTAGAATTAGCTGAGGGCATAAAAATAGCACAGAGATTGGAAGAATTAGGGGTTGACGCTGTTGACGTTAGTTCTGGAATCTATGAAACAATGAATACTGCCTGGGAACCAACCTCTTTTGCAGAGGGTTGGAAAATCAATCTGGCTGAGTCAGTAAAAAAGAAGATTGATATTTCTGTAATTGGTGTTTCTGTGATCAGAAACCCTGAATATGCTGATCAGCTGCTTAAAGACGAAAAGGTCGATTTTACTGGATCGGCCAGACAGCATCTTGCAGATCCAGAATGGTCAAATAAAGCTCAGGCTAATCGGGAAACCGAAATTAGAAAATGTATTTCCTGTCTGCGCTGTATGGAAACTTTAATTTCTGCTGACCAGAGACCGGGTGGATTTGAATGTGCCGTCAATATTAAAGCTGCTGCCGAAGTTGAGTATGCTGAGTTAAGTAAAAACGGCAAAGGTGAAAACGTGGTAATTATCGGTGCCGGACCATCTGGATTAGAAGCTGCCAGAGTTTTAGCAGAGAAAAATTATAAGCCGATTATTTTCGAAAAAGAAGATAGGATTGGGGGTCAATTACAATTAGCAAAAAAGCCGCCTAAAAAAGATAAGATAGCCTGGTTAATAGATTATTATCAGGAGCAGCTCAAAAGATTAGAGATAGATTTACGGTTAAATACTAAAGCAAGTATAGCCAGCATTAAAGAAATTAATCCAGCTGCAGTATTTGTAGCCCAGGGATCAAAGCCAATCATTCCCGATATTAAAGGGATTAATTCCGGAAATGTATTAAGCTCAGAAGATATTTTAAATGATCAAGTTGAGTTAAGAAATAAAAAAATTGCAGTTATTGGCTCTGGAATGACCGGAATCGAGATTTCTCATTTACTGGCAGAAAAAGATAATGACTTAAGTTTATTCGAAATGGAATCTGAGATTGGCCCTGATCTTTATTTTCAAAATCTAATTGATCATATGAACTATATAGGAGAACTTGGGGTCGACTTATATCCAGAGCATAAACTAATTGAAGTCAGAGATGGAAAAGCAGTTTTTGAATTAATAGATAGTAATCAAATTAAAGAATATAATTTTGATTATCTAATTTTAGCTCTGGGCAGAAGAGAAAATGAAGAACAGCTAGCGAAGATCAAATCAGAATTTTCGGATGTCAAAATATTAGGTGATGCAAATAAAGTTGGCAAGATCAGGAATGCAGTTGAAAGTGGATTTAAGGCAGCTTATTCATTGTAATTAAATAAAATAAATTGGAGTGATAATTATGTCAAAATATGCACAGACCTGTCCTATTATTTATGGAAAAGGAAGTACAGAACAGCTGGGTGAGGAGACAAATAATTTAGGCTGCAGGAAAGTCCTGGTGGTTACTGATCAGGGAGTTGAAAAAACAGATTCTTTTAAAAATAGTGTTAAAAGTCTGGAAAAAGCTCAAATAGAAGTTGTAGTTTTTGATAAAGTAATTCCTGATCCACCAGATTATATAATTAATGAGGGTGGAGAACTTGCTCAAAAAGAAGAAGTTGATGGAATTGTAGCAGTTGGAGGCGGAAGCCCTATGGATGCAGCTAAAGGAATCAACATTCTAATAAATAATCCTCTACCGATCAACCAGTATTTTGGAGATCCAACTTATCAGCCTGGAGTGCCGGTTATTATGGTTCCTACTACAGCTGGCACGGGAAGTGAAAGCACTTCAATTGCTGTGGTAACAGATACTACCAATGATGCTAAAAATTCTGTGATCGGTAATGCGGATCTTGGAATTCTGGATCCCGAAAACACAACTTCTCTTCCTTTTGAGATAACAGCCCAGACTGCGATTGATACTCTGGCTCATGCAGCAGAAGCAATTACCGCTAAAATCCCTAATCCTCGCTCTGAATTAATGGCAGTAGATGCAATAGAGAAAGTAGTCAATAATTTAGAAATTGTTTTAAATGATAGTGAAGATTTGGAGGCTAGAGGGAATTTGCTGCTGGCCAGCAATTTTGCCGGAATTGCTTTTAATGATGCCTTAGTCCATTTAGGGCATGCACTGGCACATTCCATTGGAGCTAAATTTCACCTTACCCATGGGGTAGTTTGTGGATTAGCCCTACCAGAAGTCATGATTTATGCTGCTGAGGTGAAGCCGAATAAGGTAAAAACTGTGGGAGAAGCCTTTGGTCTAAACTTTAGTGAAGAAGAGTCAGACTCCCAAATTGCTGAGAAGACAGCTGCAGAAATTAGAGAATTTGTAAAGAAAGCAGGAATTAAATCTTTTGCAGAATTGGGAATTAGCAAAGAAGAATTGGTAGATACAGCCGAGATGGTAAAAAGTGATGCCTGTTATAATTTTGTACCCAGAGAATTAACTGCAGCAGAAATAGAAAATATCCTTGCAGAGATGTACGATAATTATAAATAACAAATATTGCTATAAATAATATTTTCACTCAAAAAACTTGTATGTTATAATCAAAGCATACAAGTTTTTTATTAAGGGTGATTTTATGAATATCGATGATTTAAAATACTTTATCAAAGTTTTCGAGAATGAAAATCTAACCAAATCTGCAAAAGAATTATTTATAACTCAGCAGGCATTAAGTCAGAAGATTAGTAAACTGGAGGAAGAAATTGGGGTTAAACTATTTGAGAGAAATTCCAGGGGGGTTAGTCCGACAGAGTTTGCCGAATATTTTTACCCAGAAGCTAAAGGACTGAAAAAACATTTTGATGATTTTAAAAGTGAGGTATATAGTAAGGCAGAGAAAGAAAAAAAGAAGTTAAAAATTGGTTTTTCACCTGGAACACTGCAGGTCTTGAATGCTCAGGATATTATTGAAAACAGCCGCCAGGAACTTGGGATTGAGATCGAAATATCTGAGTTTACTGATGTTGACTGCGAAAAAAATGTTTTAAATAATAATCTTGATCTTGCAATCACAGTTAACCCGCAAAATAGTGATGATTTTAATTTTAAAAGTTTATATCATAATAATTTTGCAGTGGTGGTTAAGAAAAGTGATTCGCTGGCCAAAGAAGATGAACTCAAACTTGTCGATATCAAAAATAGAAAACTAATCCTATTAGATGAGACATTTAGGATGCAGACAGTACTGGAGCGAGAATTTAAAAAGGCAGATTTCGAGCCGGAGGTTTACAGCCGCTGCAACCACGACTTAGATGCTGCCTATGAGTTTGTGAGTTTAAATAAGGGGGTATTTGTTTTTGTTGATTCACTGATATATTTAGAGCGGTACCCTGATTTAAGCAAAATCCCGATAAAAGATTTGGAGTCAAAATGGGAGATTGGAATTATAACCAAAAAAGAGGCAAATATTGGTCCAAATGTTAAGAAATTTATAAACTTTTATGAAGCTGAAAATGATTTGTAATATTCACTCTCACCAGCGTATTTTAGGTGAGAGTTTTTTATTTTCCAATCAAATTTCTATCCCTTTTCAGACTCAATAAATTTGATCAACTCTCTATAAAACTTAATCTTATCATTAGACATCTCTCGTACTTCGTTAAATAATAATTTGAGTTGATTATTATGGAGTATTTCTTTAGTCACTTTATTTTCACTCACCTGATAATTATTATAATCAAGAGAAAGCAGAGTATCAATACTGCAGTCTAATGCTTTAGCGATTTTTCGCAGGACTTCATAGGATGGTTCCTGGTTTTTGCTCTCATAGCCAGCAATGGTTGAGCGTTTAATCCCCACAATTTCAGCTAAATCTTTTTGCGTAAAACCTTTATCTTTGCGTGCTTTTTTGAGATTTTCACCGAATGTCATAAAAAATTCCTCCAATTTTATCGAATAATTAAAATAAACAAAAAACTTATAAAAATAGCTTGACATTGTTCTAATTTAGAACTATAATAAACTTGAAATGTGATAATAATAAACTAAAAGTCCAGAAATAATAAATGGACAGAGTTATCCCTTGCTCTTTTTAAGTCAAAGGAGGGATCAAATATTGTCAGTATTTTAAATAAAAAAGGGTAACAGATTTCAGTTGGCGCTGTTCTGTTAAAGATTATACCAGATAATTATATCACATTCGTCTAATTGTGTAAATTTTATAGAACCGCTTTTTGTTTCAAAAATCAGAATCTTTGAAACAGTTGTTTTAATCAGTCTGATTGGTTCCCGGGAGGGATCTCTTTTGAGTAAAAATTATAAAGAAGAGCTGACAGATTTAGTAAAGTTCAAACCTGGCGATAAAATATACAAACTTTTTAAACATCAAAAGGTTTTAGTAAAAGGGCAAAAAGAGAAATTTGTTATACAGATCAAAAAAGTCAAATAAGAAGACTAACCTGGGGCCGTGGGCCGGGAAATTTATTTTTCCTGGCCCTATTTTTTTGTTCTAAAAGTACACATTGATTCTTGACACAGCAAAATAATAAGGAGGATTTTAAATTATGAAAAAAACTTTTAGCTTAATAGTATTGGTATCATTACTTTTTGTTCTCACAGCTTCAGTTTCTGCTCAAGAGTATACATTAAGATATGGTCATGTTTTAAATGAAAGCCATCCATTTCACGAAGGTTTTTTAAAAATGGCAGAACGAGTAGAAAAAAGAACAGATGGAGATCTGCAGATTCAAGTTTTTCCCAGTTCTCAATTGGGAGTAGAAGAAGATGTTTTAGAACAGCTGCGATCTGGAGTCCCCATAGCCTGGAATACTGATGCAGCGCGTTTAGGTACTTATGTTCCCGGACTGGCAGTTGTTAACGCTCCTTATTTTGTTGATTCAATCGAAGAAGTTAAAAAACTACGCCAGACACCGACAATGCAAAAATGGGAAAAAAAATTGGCAGAAGAATACGGCATCAAAATCCTTTCTTTCTCCTGGGTTCAGGGGTTTAGACATTTTATGACCAATACACCTGTCAGGACTCCTGAAGATCTGAATGGATTAAGAATTAGAACTCCACCTGCACCAATCTGGCATGAGTCAGTGGAAGCATTAGGTGCTGTGCCGACAGCAATGAATTTTGGCGATATTTATACCGGGCTTCAGCAGGGATCAGTTGATGGAGCAGAATTGGTTTACAGTAATATTCCTGCTGGAAATTTATTTGAAGTTTTAGATTATGTCAATGAAACCAGACATTTTTTATTAGTTAACTTTCAGGTTGTAAGTAATCAGTGGTTTGAAAGCCTTCCTGAAGCTTATCAGGAAGTTCTAGTCGAAGAATCTAATAGAGCTGGGCTGGAAACTTCGCGGAAATTAGCCGAACAGACTGAGGAAATAAAGAAAACCGTGCAGGAAGAAGGAATGACGATTATTGAAGATGTTGATCTGGAAGCATTTAGAGAAGCTGGAATGCAGGCCTATAAAGAATTAGATCTGATGGATGAGCGAGAGCAAATTTATAAAGAAATGGAAGCAATTGAATAGAAATAAATAATGTTATCCCCGGTCAAAACTGGCCGGGGTTCTTAAGGAGGTTTAGAGTTGGAGACTGCCAAGATTATTTATCATAAAATCTGCCAGATTGAAAAAATAATTTCAGGAATATTCCTGGTTTTAATTATGGCCATTGTATTTTTATCTGCTATTGGAAGAGCTGTAGGACATCCTTTAAACTGGGCAATTGATATCTCTGCTTTTCTTTTTGCCTGGACAGCATTTTTTAGTGCAGATGTTGCGATGCGTCAGGATAGACATTTAAGTGTCAAATTTATTATTCTAAAACTACCAAAAAAAGTTCAGTATTATATTACTTTAGTAAATTACTTAATTATTGTTGTTTTTCTGGGCTATCTGATAAGATTTGGATTTATTCAAACTTATAATGCGAGATTTAGAACATTTCAGGGAATACCAGAGCTCAGTTATGCCTGGGCAACGCTCAGTGTTCCAGTCGGTTCAATTTTATTATTAATTTCTACAATTGTAAAACTGTATCAAGTCTATAAGTCAAAAGAAGCAGCATCTCTTAAAATGGAAAATAAAGAAAAGGTAGATCAATTAAGTGATTAATTTAGGGGGAAGATAATAAATGCTGGAAGTAATAATTATTTTTGCATTATTTTTAATCATGGGGATGCCTGTTGCTTTTGCAATTGGAATCTCCGGGTTTTTCTTTTTCATGCAGGAGCCGGCACTGCCCTATACAATGCCAGTTCAATTAGTTTTATCAGAGACGCAGAGTTTTACCCTGCTGGCAATACCAATGTTTATGCTGGCCGGAAATTTATTAAATAATACAGGAATTACTACCAGATTACTAGATTTAGCTTCAGTGCTGGCAGGACATTTATATGGAACCCTGGCCCAGGTTACGGTGGTTTTAAGTACTTTGATGGGAGGAGTATCCGGATCCGCAATTGCTGACTCTTCTATGCAGGCCAGAATTTTAGGGCCAGATATGACAAAAAAGGGATATGGAAAAGGATATTCAGCCGCAATTATTGGTTTTTCGGCCCTGATCTGTATCGCGATTCCGCCGGGGATTGGTCTGGTTCTTTATGGAAACATTGGCGAAATATCAATTGGACGACTTTTTACAGGGGGGATAGTGCCTGGTCTAATGATGATGGCTTTTTTAATGGCTGCAGTTACTATTACCTCCAGAAAAAAAGGTTATGCCCCAGAAAGAGAAAAAATGGCCTCGCTTGATGAAATTATACCAACTTTTATTAAAAGTATCTGGGCTCTTTTATTTCCGGTGATTTTAATTGTTGGTTTAAGATTTGGCCTGATGACTCCTTCAGAGGCCGGATCTTTTGCAGCAGTTTATGCAATTGTAATTGGGATTTTTATATATAAAGAACTGAGCTGGCAGAGATTTATTGATTCTGTTAAGGACACAATTGGTGATGTAGGAATGA
>JAXKWB010000131.1:0-5109 GCA_036172385.1 Halanaerobiales bacterium
TACCCTTAGATAGACCCGGTCACTATTTATATCTTCGAGATGAGGATGATGGAAATTACTGGAGTGTTTCCTGGCAGCCAGTTGGAAAAAATTTAGATGAAGCTGATTACTGTCTAAAAAATGGCTTTGAAGAACTATATTTAACAGCTGCTCTGGGTGGTAGAATAGATCAGCAGCTTGCTAATTTAAATTTATTAGAGTACATATCTCAGTTGAATCTCAAAGCCAGAATAATTTCTAAAAGAAATGAGCTTGCCTTAATTGACAGCAGAAAGCAGTTTGACAACAAAAAGGGATTTAGACTTTCTTTAATTCCCCAGACTAAAGTTGTTAAAGGCCTCAGTATTAGTGGTTGTAAATACAATTTAGATTCTCAAGATATTGAACGTTCAAAAAGCAGAGGAATTAGCAATCTGATTGAGAATGATCAGGCAGAAGTAAGTTTAGAAGCTGGACTTTTAATTTATGTATTAGAAAATTTAGAGTAGAGAGTAGAGAAATAATGGAGGTTTATAGATGGATATTTATCAAAAAGCATTAAAATTACATAGTGATCATCAGGGGAAAATCGAAGTGAAATCAAAAGTTAGAGTTAGAAATAAAGAAGAACTGAGTCTTGCCTATTCCCCTGGAGTGGCAGAGCCCTGTAGAGAAATTGAAAAAAATAAAGAAAAAATTTATGAATATACTGCCCGGGGAAATCAGGTTGCAGTTGTTTCTTCTGGAACTGCAGTTTTAGGATTGGGTGATATTGGTCCAGAGGCTGCTCTGCCTGTAATGGAAGGGAAGGCTGTTTTATTTAAAGAATTTGCAAATGTAGATGCTTTTCCCTTATGTGTGGGAACAAAAGATGTAAATGAAATTGTTGACTTTGTCAAACTGCTGGAACCGACCTTTGCTGGTATTAATTTAGAAGATATCTCGGCACCTAAATGCTTTGAAATAGAGGCTAAGTTGAAAGAAGAAACTAAAATGGCTATTTTTCATGATGATCAGCATGGAACAGCAATTGTTGTGCTGGCTGCAGTACTCAATGCTTTAAAACTTGTTAATAAAAATTTAGAAGAAATAAAGATTGTTGTTAATGGGGCAGGAGCTGCTGCTACAGCAGTCTCTAAACTGCTGTTGGATGCTGGAGCAAAAAATTTGATTATCAATGATAAGATTGGAATTTTAAATTCCTCTAATCTGGATCAGTATGATTTTTTAAGACAGCAATTAATTAAACGAACTAATCCTGACCAGTTAGAGGGTAGTTTAGCTGAAGCTGTTGCGGGTGCAGATTTATTTATTGGTTTATCTGTTGGTAATATCTTAAAATCAGAAATGGTAAAAGAGATGGCCGCTGAGCCGCTGGTTTTTGCAATGGCTAATCCGACACCAGAAATTGATCCTGAGGCCGCCTTGAAGGCTGGAGCAGCAGTAATTGCAACAGGAAGATCTGATTATCCCAATCAGATTAATAATGTGCTGGCTTTCCCAGGAGTTTTTAGAGGAGCGCTTGATGTTAGAGCCTCGGAAATAAGTGAGGAGATGAAAATTGCAGCTGCTGAGGCAATAGCAGATTTAGCTGCTGATAATTTATCAGCTGAGTATATTATTCCTGATCCCTTTGATCATCGGGTTGTTCCGGCAGTTGCTTTTGCAGTGGCCAGACGTGCTATCGAAAATGATCTTGCAGAAATAAAGATTAGTGATCAGGAACTAAAAAATATAATTAATAAAAAATTAAAGAGTTTAAATAATAAATAATCACCTGTAAAAAGTACTAAAGGGAGTAGAGCATTTTAAAATGCTCTACTCCCTTTGTTATCTAAATCTTAATTAGTAAGCTCTTTCAACATTACCTGATTTAAGACATTGAGTACATACCTTAATTCTTTTTGGTGATCCATCAACAATTGCTTTAACTTTTTTTAGATTTGGACGCTGAGTTCTTTTTGTAGAACTGGTGATGTTACGTCCAACTCCACCTTTTTTCTTAGCTTTACCACGTCTTTGTATGCTATTGGCAGTATTTCCACCTTTACCACAAATTTCACAGACTCTGGACATAGAAAAACACCTCCTTATTTATTACAAATCATCGGCTCATAAATCTCTATTTTAGAATAAATAGATAGATTTGTATTGAGCGTGTCAAAATAAATTCTCCATCAGGTTATATTTTAACATAGATAAACGGTCTTTAGCAAGTTAATTAAAGTAAGTTTAGAAAAAATATAGACTTAGAAATGCAGGAAAGTATTAATTTATCTTGAAATTAATAATAAATGAGCATTTAATTAAACTCATTAAATTTATTTCTTGCATAGAGACTTTATATAAGATAGAATAATTATGTATGAAAAGAGGTGTAAAGAATGGAAAAAGAATTAAAAAATGAACTTGGTAAGATTGTTATTGATGAAGAGGTAATAGCTAAAACAGCGGGGCTTGCTGTTATGGAATGTTATGGTCTTGTTGGTATGTCTTCTAGAAGTATGCAGGATGGTCTTGCAGACCTTCTGGGCTGGGACAATATTAGTAAGGGTGTTGGTGTTGATATTAGGGAAGAGAAAGTTCATCTGGATTTAAATATTATTGTTGAATACGGAACTAATATCCATGAAGTAGCTCATAATGTAATGGAAAGAGTTCGCTATACCCTCGAAAATAAAGTTGGAATTGAAGTTGTAACTATAGATGTTAATGTAAGGGGAGTGAGGGTTGGCGATGCCAATTAATAATCAAGAAAAAATTACTACAGTAGATGCAGAACAATTTAAAGATATGATGTTTGCATCATTACACTGGCTGAAAGAACAGAAATCTTTTATTGATTCATTAAATGTTTTTCCAGTTCCAGATGGTGATACAGGAACAAATATGTATTTAACTTTTAAAGAGGCTGTATCCAGTCTGGAAGATAATAACTCAAAGAGTGTCTCCGAACTGGCTGCAGCGCTATCTAAAGGGGCTTTAATGGGAGCCAGGGGTAATTCAGGGGTTATTCTCTCTCAATTGATTAGAGGCTTTGCTCAGGCTCTGAAAAATAAAAAGAAAATGAAAACCAGAGATTTAGCTGATGCACTTAAAAAAGCTTCTGAGGTTGCTTATCATGGAGTTTTAAAGCCAGTAGAGGGGACAATTTTGACTGTTTCCAGAGAAACGGCTGAGAAGGCTACAGCAGAGGTAGAATCTGCTCAGGATCTGGTAGAGCTGCTTGAGATATCAATTGAAGCAGCTGAAGAATCCTTAGAACATACTCCTGAGCTGCTGGCTGCACTTAAAGAAGCAGAAGTAGTTGATGCGGGTGGACAGGGTTATCTAACAATACTTGAGGGAATGATTAAAGGTTTAAAGGGAGAAAAAATAGAATATCAAGCTGCAGCTGCTGCAGGAAAAACTAAAAAACGAGCTGAGATTGCAGAAGATATTAAATTTACCTACTGTACTCAAATATTAATTGAAATTGATACCAGAAAAAATAATATTAACCGAATGATTGATAAGATTAGAAAAGATATGCAGAGTTATGGAGATTCAATTATGGTTGTTGGTAGTGATGATATAATTAAAATTCACATTCATACCAATCATCCGGGTGTTTTATTAGAATACGGATTAAAAAAAGGTAAAGTTTTTGATATCAAAATTGATAATATGAAGAAACAGAATCAGGAAAAAGTTAAGCTTGAGAGTGAAGCTGATTTTGATCATTCTCAGTTTCATGTGGATAATAATTCTGAGATCTCTGCAGATCAAAAAGCAGAACAGACTGAGGCAGAAGAGAATATTGAGGCGCAAGAAAGAAAAGCTGAAGCTCAGTCAGCTGCAGAGGCAGAAATTAAGGTAGATAAAAATATAGGGATTATCTCTGTGGCCAATGGTGAAGGAGTAGTTAATATTTTAAAAGAACTGGGAGTTGACCATGTAATTAAAGGTGGTCAATCAATGAACCCTTCTACCAATGATTTTGCAGAAATAGTTGAAAAAATGAATACCGAACAAATTATAATTCTGCCCAATAATAAAAATATAATTTCGGCAGCTAAACAGGTATCAGAGCTGAGCCAAAAAGAAATTGCAATTATAGAAACTCGTTCTATACCACAGGCAGTTACAGCTCTAATGAGTTTCGATGATCAGGCTTCTCCAGCTGAACTGAAAGAAATAATGGAAGCTGAAATCAAATATGTAAAAACATTGGAGATAACTCAGGCTGTCAAAGATTCTAAGGTTAATGGCCTGGAAATTAAAAAAGATAATTATATCGGCCTTAAAGATGGCGATATCGTAGTAAGTAATGAAACTAAAAAAGAAACAGTAATTAATTTATTAAATAAAGTTGCGGAAGATGAAGAATTAGTCACCATTTATTATGGGGAAGGAATAGATGAGGCTGAAGCTGAAGAAATTAGAAACATTATGGAAGAAAATTTTGATTTTGATGAAATCGAAATCTATCCTGGTGGTCAACCTCTTTATCCCTTTATAATTTCATTAGAATAGGATGTGTTAAGATGATTGCTCTGGTAACAGATAGCACCTGTGATTTACCAGCAGATATACTGGAAAAGTATCAAATAGAAATTGTTCCTTTAACTGTTCATTTTGGAGAAGATACTTATTATGATAAAGTTGATTTGAATAATGAAGAATTCTATGGAATGATGGAATCAGCAGCAGAGCTACCTACAACTTCACAGCCATCTGTTGGACTTTTTATTGATAGATATGAAAAATTGGCAGAAAACTATGATCAGATAATTTCTATCCATATAGCTTCTGCTTTAAGCGGCACCTGTGAGTCAGCTAGGCTTGCTGCTGCTCAGGTGGAAGCTGTTGAAGTGGAGATTATAGATTCTAAATCAACCAGTTCTGGACTTGGTTTTATGGTTCTGCTGGCTGCAAAAATGATAAAAGAAGGTAAAAATATTGAAGAAATAAAAGAAACCCTGCTGCAGGAAAGAGAAAAGTTAACAATTTATTTTACAGTTAATGAACTCACTTACCTGGAAAAGGGAGGTAGAATTGGAAAAGCTCAGGCCTTTTTAGGCAGTATTTTTAATTTTAATCCAATTCTAGAACTCTCTGCTGCCGCGGGAGAGATTACCCCAAAAGAGA
>JAXKWB010000132.1:0-6227 GCA_036172385.1 Halanaerobiales bacterium
TTTTCAAATTCTAAATAATAATCTTCCTTTTTTTCGTCGTCTTCCAGCGGCCAGTAAAAAGCGGGATGAGCTCCTATAGAAAAAAACATATCTTTTTGATCCTGATTAATAACTTGATAAGTAATTAGAAGAGAATTTGCTTGAATAGCATATTTAATTTTCAGTTTAAATTGAAATGGATATTTTTCTAATGTTTCTTTATTTTCTTCGAAAGTATAAATCAAATAATTTTTTCCCTGGTCTACTAATTCAAATTCATTATCTCTGGCAAAACCATGCTGGGTCATCTGATATTTTTGATTATTGTATTGATATTCATCATTTTTTAAACGGCCAACAATCGGAAATAAGACAGGTGCTCTTCTACCCCAGAATTTAGAATCACCGTGCCACAAATAATTTTTTTCGTCTTTTTTTAAAATTAATTTCTGCAGCTGTGCTCCCTGAGTATCTACTTTAATTTTAATTTCTTTATTTTCAAGCTTAGAAATCATAAATTTTTCCTCCCTCGCTAACAGCCAATTGAATTTCTAATCATCCAGCATCCTGGCATATTGAACATAGTCAAAAAATCATGTCTGCAGCTGCCAGGACAGGTATCCATTTATATGCTTTTATAAAACACATGAAAACTTTAAATTCTTTGCTGGCTAACTATCTTATCTAGTATCAGTATATTAAAATTATATTATATCAACAATAATTTGCAAGCTAATATATAAAATTAATCTATAAATTCAGGAATATAAGTCAATTATCAAGATTTTCTTCTAATCAGGCAGGAATTTTAACTTCTATGAGGAATTATATATAATAGCTAAAACGATTTCGAATAACTGATTCTATTTTTCTGGCGCAACAATTTATAATTTTATAAGCAATTTTTAAAGTTCAACTTAATAGTATTTTCATGAAAGGAGAATTAAAATTGAAATTTGGATATTTTGATGACAAAAACAAGGAATATGTAATTGAAAGACCTGATACTCCCTATCCCTGGATTAACTATCTGGGCTCTGAAGATTTTTTTGGATTGATTTCTAATACAGCTGGAGGTTATAGCTTTTATAAAGATGCCAGTAAAAGACGTTTAACCCGCTATCGTTATAATAATGTTCCTACAGATGCTGGAGGCCGCTATTATTATATCTATGAAAACGGTAACTATTTCTCTCCCGGCTGGGCTCCTCAAAAATCTGAACTGGATAGGTATGAATGCAGACATGGAATGGGATATACTGTAATTAGGTCAGAAAAAAATGATTTAAAAACTGAAATGAAATTCTTTGTGCCTCGGGGTGATAACACTGAGCTGCATCAGATTAAAATTAAAAATCTGAGTCAAAAACAGAGAAAGCTTAAACTCTTTTCATTTTTAGAATTCTGTCTCTATGATGCCGAAGATGATATGACTAATTTCCAGCGTAATTTTAATACAGGAGAAGTTGAAATAGACGGCTCAACAATTTATCATAAAACAGAGTATAGAGAAAGAAGAAATCACTATACCTTCTTTACAGTTAATCAAAAAATTAATGGTTTTGATACAGACCGTGAAAGTTTTTTGGGTTTATACAATAGTTTTGCTGAACCACAGGTTTTAGAAGCCGGAAAATCAAATAACTCTATTGCTCACGGCTGGTCCCCAATCGCCTCTCACTCTCTAGAAATCGAACTGGAAGCTGGAGAAGAAAAAGAAATGATTTTTCAGCTTGGATATATAGAGAATAAAGATGAGGAAAAATGGGAAAGCCCGGGAGTAATTAATAAGAACAAAGCAGAAAAACTGATTGCAAAATATAATAGTTCAGATAAAGTTGAAAAAGCTTTTGCACAGTTAAATCAACACTGGGAAGACCTGCTTTCTTCTTTTTCACTGGAACATCCAGATTCCAAATTAGAAAGAATGGTTAATACCTGGAATCAGTATCAGAACATGGTTACCTATAACTTAGCTCGTTCTGCTTCGTATTTTGAATCAGGTATCAGCCGCGGTATAGGATTCAGAGATTCCAATCAGGATCTACTGGGATCAGCTCATTTAATACCCGGGCGAGTTAAACAGAGAATTAAAGATCTGGCGGTAACTCAATTTGAAGATGGTAGTGCTTTTCATCAGTATCAGCCTTTAACCAAAAAAGGTAATGATAAAATAGGCAGCGGTTTTAACGATGATCCTCTCTGGCTAATTTTTGCAGTTGCTGCTTATATTAAAGAAACCGGAAATTATTCTATACTGAAAGAAGAAGTTCCATTTAACAGCGGCAAAAGAGCCACAATTTTTGATCATCTAGAAGCTTCATTTATGCATGTGGTTAATAATTTAGGGCCCCATAACTTACCTTTAATCGGTCATGCTGACTGGAATGACTGCCTAAATTTAAGTGCCTTTTCGGAAAAGCCCGGAGAATCATTCCAGACAGTAAGTAATAAAGATGATAGCCCGGCTGAATCAGTAATGATTGCAGGTATGTTTTTAACTGCCGGTCCTGATTTTGTACATTTAGCCAGAAAAATAGGTAAAAAAGAATTAGCTAAAAATGCAGAATCCGAGTTAGAAAAAATGAAAGCAGCTGTTAACAAAGCCGGTCGTGATGATGAGTGGTTTTTAAGAGCTTACGATTATTATGGAGATAAAGTTGGAGCAAAAGGTAATCAATATGCAGAAATCTTTATTGAACCTCAGGGATTCTGTATTATGGGAGGTCTGGGCCTTGAAGATGGATTTGCTCAAAAGACTTTAAATTCAGTCAACGAAAGATTGAATTCTGAACACGGATTAATGATTCTTGATCCTACAATTAAGGAATATCAGATAAATCTGGGTGAAGTTAGTTCCTATCCCCCAGGCTATAAAGAAAATGGTGCTATTTTCTGTCACAATAATCCCTGGGTTATGATTGCCGAAACAATTGTTGGTAATGGAGATCGGGCTTTTGAATATTACAGTAAAATTGCTCCTGCGTATAGGGAAAAAATTAGTGATCTGCACCGCACTGAACCTTATGTTTATTCTCAAATGATTGCAGGTCAGGATGCAGCCAGTTTTGGTGAAGCTAAAAACTCCTGGTTAACTGGTACAGCTGCCTGGAACTTTGTAGCTATTACCCAGTGGATACTCGGAATCAGACCTGAATTTGAGGGGCTAAAAATTGACCCCTGTATTCCTGCAGAATGGGATAGTTTTAAAGTTAAGAGAAAGTTTAGAGGCTCTGAATTTGAGATTGAAGTAAAAAATCCGGAGCATATTAGCAAGGGCGTTAAAGAAATATTTGTTGAAGGCGAAAAAATTGAAGGTCAAATATTGAAAGATTTTGACAGAGGTCCAGTGAAAGTAGAAGTTATAATGGGGTAAAATTTAATTAATCAAAAAAGAGGACAGGACTTTAAAACTTTGAGTCCTGTCCTTTATTTTTTTGAAAGATTAGTATATTTTTTGCATTATTTTAATTGCTGTACCATTTATTAGAGGGCTGATTTCTATTTATGCCTCTAAAAATTTTGACATTGATTTTTAATTTGATTAAATTAAATTTTCTAGTTAAAGGGATTAAACTCCGTATAATTCTCTACATTAATCCAATTTGTTTTAACTGCCCACTCAAGATCAAGATCCGATAATAATTTTCTTTCTGCAAAGGCCTGATCTATTAGTTGATCAATACCAGGTAGAACAGTCTGATATTCTCCATCCTCATTAGTGAATTCTTCTACCAGCTCCTGCGGGATTGTTCTAATCTTTTTAGCAGAATCATAGGCGCCATTAATTGCTACAGTAAAACTTCTTGTATTTTTTGGAGTGCAGTATAATTCTTCAATTAAACCAAGATGCTTATCTGCTGCAATTCTGAAAACTTCTTTATGAGGATCCAGACCTTCATTATCCAGCTCAATGACTTTACCATTATTTAATTCGATTTTTGTTTTTTCATCTTCCATCTGCCATTCTATTTTACCCTCTGTCCCCACAATTTCCATATAGGGATGTCTCATTTTCTCTGGAACATGAGTTACATAAAAATAAATCTTAGTTCCAGTAGTAGTTTCAGCTTCCAGACAGGAATTATCATCAGACTCAATATAGCTGTGAGCTCTGTATAATTCAGCTCTGACTCTTTTCAACTGTGCTGAACTCTGCATATCCTGACCTGCCAGGTAAATCATGTTATTTAAATAATGGGCAAAAGCATTATGCATCGGTCCATCCAGAACCAACTTTCCCATAGCTATACTTTTACCAGCCCAGTTATTGCGATCATAATATGATTTGAATCGGGGCCAGAACCCCTTTGCTGCAATCTCCAAAACTTCTCCTAATTCACCTGCTAAAATAAACTGCTTGATTTTTCTGATTGTATTTGAATGAATAAACTGGAAACCAATAGATGTAAATCTGCCTGTTTCCTTTTCAGTTTTAATCATTGCATCTAACTGCTGAATAGTTGGTGCAGGGGGTTTCTCTAATAAAATATCATAGCCTGCTTGCATACCCTTAATCGCCATTTCTGCATGAGTTGGAATAGATACCGGAAGACCAATTAGATCAACTGAAGTCTTTGCTTCTTTTAATAAATTTTCATAAGAACTATAAATTTCTATTCCTTTATGTCTCAATTCTCTCACTTTTTCAGCATTTTTTACCTGATCCTTTACTACAACGGCAGTCAGTTTTATTTTTCCTTCAGCTTCCAATTCTTCAATATTATGAAGATAACTACCGGCAAAATTACGTACACCAACAACAGCAAACCCTACTTCTGACATCTAAAATCCCTCCCAGATTATTTGTAAAACTCCTGCCATCCGAATAATCAGTGACAGGAGTTAAATTCAATTCTTCAACAATCAAATCAATTATTTTTTAGAATAATATCGCTGCATCTCATAAAAAGCAAGCTTTTTATGGCTCTTATCAGCAGAAAGTAATCCTTTGCGGTTATATCCCTTTTGATATTTATTTGTTCTTCTGGGGCAGCGGAAATCAAATAAAATCCAGGGGCTTAAACCTTTGATATATTCAATACCATCCAGTACTTCTGTCTGTTTTTGATAAACCTGAAGCTGATAATCCTCGGTAAATAAATCATCTTTTGTTCCCCGTTCTCCACTCAAGGCCCCGGCTCCAAATTCAGTTATAATTACCGGTTTATCAGGCTTAGAATTTTCCATACAGTCACTGAGTTTTGAAAAATCAGGTTCATACCAGCCGTAATATTCGTTCTGACCAATTATATCCAGATATTCTGTCAGCCGATCAGCAATTCTATTATTTTCTTCATCTACCAGACAGGCTGCAGAGATCAGTCTCGTTGGATCAACTTCCCTGGCCTTTTTAACCAGATTACTCATAAATTTAAGTCTCTCATCTGTATCCTGATTCTCATTCCCCACTGACCAGATAATTACACTGGCCCGATTATGATCTCTTTTTATTAACTCCAGCAGTTGATTTTCGGCATCCTGATAGGTCATTGGATTAGCGAAATCTATTGCCCAGTAAACAGGTATTTCCTCCCAGAGCATAACCCCCATTTGATCCGCTATTTTTGCCACCTTATAACTGTGGGGATAATGAGCCAGGCGGATATAATTGCAGTTCATTTCTTTGGCCAGTTTGATATTTTCTATGATTTCTGCTTCAGTTACAGCTTTGCCGCTGCTTACACTCTCTTCGTGGGTTGAAATCCCCTTAAGATAAATTTTTTCTCCATTTAGGTAAATATCTCGCCCCTGAACAGAAATCTGTCTGAAGCCAATTTCTTCTTCAATTTTGTCTCTGCCAAAACTTACAATCACCTTATATAATTTAGGATTATCAGGACTCCAGAGTTCCGGCTGGACCGCAAAAGTAATTTTCCCGCTGCCATTTTTTACAGTAATTTTTTGTTCAATATTTAATTCTGGTATTTTAAGTTCTGCTTCAGCATCTGAAACCAAACCGGCTACTTCAACTTCAAAATCTAGCTCAGTCAAAGAATCCTCTGCCAGGCTAAGGGAAAAATCTTCAATATAGCTGTCTGGAAGTCTAAGTAATTCAACATCTCGATAAAGACCACCATAATTAAACCAGTCAGTATTTGTAGTTGGTACCGCTTCTCTGCGTCTGGTATTATCAACAACTATCTGCAGGCTATTTTCTTTTTTCAGTTCTTCTGTTACCTCCAGCATAAAAGGAGTTGATCCACCCTGATGATGCCCTATAAACTTTTTATTTAAAAATATGTAGC
>JAXKWB010000133.1:0-10584 GCA_036172385.1 Halanaerobiales bacterium
GATTAAAAGTGGTATTTTTCTTGAAGAAAAAGGAGAAAAAAGCAAATTTAAAGTTCCAGAAAAAGATGAATTGTGGAAATTTATTGAAAAAATAAACAAATAGGCCTTGACATTTACATTTAATGGAATTATAATGTTATTAACAAATAATTCCAAAGGCGGTGTATTTATGAAAATTACAGATGTCAGAGTTTATCCAGTCGAAATTAATGGAAGTATGGTCAAGGCTTATGCAACAGTGACTTTTGATGACTCTTTTGTTGTCCGGGATATGCGGGTTATTGAAGGTAAGAACGGAATTTTTCTTTCAATGCCTGCAAGACGAAAGAGGAATGGAGACTATCAGGATGTCTGTTTCCCAATTTCCGCTAAGCTGAGGGATCTAATGGAAAACGAAGTTTTGGAGAAATTTGATGAGTTACTGGCAAGTGCTTAATTCTCAACTTTTATCAGTAGACTAATATTTATTAAATAACACTACTCAGCGCTGAGTAGTGTTATTTTTTTGCTGGATTTGTACT
The DNA here is from genome assembly GCA_036172385.1 of Halanaerobiales bacterium. Classification (GTDB taxonomy): domain Bacteria; phylum Bacillota; class Halanaerobiia; order Halanaerobiales; family Halanaerobiaceae; genus Halanaerobium. The sequence continues at coordinate 522 of JAXKWB010000133.1, forward strand.
CTTGACAAAAGCTTTTTTCTCTGTTATACTTCAAGCGATTAAAGCACTATGATGGAATAATAGTGTCTGGTTATAATATTTATTGATAGAGGAAAATATATTCCTTATTAAAAGGAGGATATTGTAGATGACAGATCTTTTAAGTATTATTCTGGCTGCAGGTAAAGGTACCAGAATGAAATCAGATAAAATTAAGGTCTTACATCCGGTTGCTGGAAAAGCAATAATCAAACATGTTTTAAACACTTTGGATGGTCTGAACAGCAAAATTGTTAATGTAGTAGGTCATCAGAAAGAAAAGGTGCAGGCAGAACTGGAAGATTTAAATAAGTGGGATTTAAATTATGTAGTTCAATCTGAGCAGCTGGGAACAGGTCATGCTGTAAAACAGGCAGAGAGTTATATTGCAGAACATGAAGATGCAGTTTTAGTTCTTTATGGGGACACACCTTTATTGAGAAAAGAAACCATTGCTGAATTTGTAAAACAACATCAGCAGACTAATTCTGACTTAACAATAATGACAGCATTTTTTGATGACCCGGAGGGTTATGGTAGGATTGTTAAAGATCAGGCCGGAAATTTAACTGCTATTGTAGAAGAAAAAGATGCTGCTCCAGAAACAAAAAAGATAAAAGAAGTTAACAGTGGTGTAAACTGTATAGATAGTAAACTGCTGCAGGATTTTATAGCAAACATGGATAATGATAATGCTCAACAGGAATATTATTTAACTGATATTATCGAATTTGCTGTCCGGAAAAATAAGAAGATTAATACATATACTGTTCAGGATGCCGAGGAGATAATCGGGATCAACAGCAGAAAGCAGCAAACTGAAGCTGAACAAATATTAAGAAGTAGAATTATTGATCAGCATCTGACTAATGGTGTTACAATAATTGATCCAGAGACTACTTTTATTGATGCTGAAGTTGAAATTGAACGGGATGTTACAATTTATCCTTTCAATTATCTGGAAGGTAAAACTAAAGTAGCTAAAAATTCTGTTATTAATCAGAATTGTAAATTAAAAGATGCAGTTATAGGAGAAAATGTAGAAATCCTTTCTAATACTATTATAAAGGAAAGTAAAGTTGGAGATGGAACTAAGGTTGGTCCTTTTGCTTATTTAAGACCTGGTTCAATAGTAGAAGATAACTGTAAAATTGGTGATTTTGTAGAATTGAAAAAGACAACAGTTAAAAGTGGTGCCAAGGTTCCTCATTTATGTTATGCAGGAGATGCCGAAATTGGTGAGAGAACGAATATAGGTGCTGGTACAATATTTGCTAATTATGATGGAGAAAATAAATTCCAGACAAAAGTAGGAAAAGATGCTTTTATTGGTAGTGACTCTATTTTAATTGCGCCATTAACAATTGGTGACCGGGCCAAGACAGCTGCCGGTTCAGTGGTCACTAAAGATATTAATTCTGGTGATACTGTAATGGGAGTCCCTGCTCGAATTTATAAATCTAAAAAGCAGGAAGACTAAATAATGAAAAGAAATAAAGCAGGAGGTCAAAAAATGTCCAGTTATAGTGAACAGCTGAAAATATTTGCAGGGAATTCACACCCGGAATTAGCGCAGGATCTCTGTGATTATCTGGGAACAGAACTAGTTAATGCTGATGTAACAAGATTTAAAGATGGCGAGATTGGAGTTCGTACCTATGAAACTGTTCGAGGGGCCGATGTTTTTGTGGTTCAGCCAACCTCACCTCCTGTCAATGAAAATTTAATGGAGCTGCTGGTAATTATTGATGCCTTAAGAAGAGCCTCTGCCAGGAGAATTACAGCTGTAATTCCGTATTATGGTTATGCAAGACAGGATCGAAAAGCAAGACCCCGGGATCCAATAACTTCAAAATTAGTTGCTAATTTATTAACTGAGGCAGGGGCCCGTAGGGTTCTGTCAATTGATTTTCATGCTCCCCAGATTCAGGGATTTTTTGATATTCCGGTTGATCATCTATATGCGGCGCCAATTATGGTTGATTATTTTAAAGATTTTGACCGTTCGGATTTAATTGCTGTTGCTCCAGATGTGGGATCTGTAAAAAGAGTTCGTTCTTTTGCTGAAAGCTTAAATATTCCAATGGCAATTATAGATAAAAGAAGGCCCAAACCAAATGTGGCAGAGGTTATGAATGTGATTGGAGAAGTAGATGGCAAAAATGTAATTTTGTTGGATGATATAATTGATACAGCAGGTACTATTTCGGCAGCAGCTGAGGTTCTCAAAGAAAAGGGAGCTAAAGATGTCTATGCCTGTGGAACTCATGCTTTATTTTCAGGGCCTGCAGTTGAGCGTTTAAAAAAAGCTCCAATTACAAAAATAATTGTGACCAACACAATTGCCCAGAAAGAGCATGAGCTTGATAATCTGGAGGTGCTTTCTGTTGCCCCCCTGGTAGGAGAGGCTATTGATCGTATTTTTAAGGATTTATCTGTAAGTGTCTTATTTTAAGGGATAATTTGATAAATAATTTTTCTAAAACACTTGCTCAAAATGAGCTTTAATGTTATAATAAAATTTGTTATGTCTTATTATCGTAGATTTGCCAGGATTATAGTTTAATCTGGCTTAAAATTTAATTTATGCAAGGAGAGGATAGTCATGGAGAAACATTCTATTGAAGCTGAATTGAGGTCTGAAACTGGAAAGGGAGTAGCCCGTCAAATAAGAAGAAACGGACTTATCCCTGGTGTTGTTTATGGAAGAGGAAATGAGCCACGGTCTATTAAAATGGATCCACAGGATATCGTAAAGCTTCTCCATTCAAATGCTATCTTTGATCTGACTTTTGTCGGAGAAGATGGAGAAGAAGATGAAGCAACTGTAATTATTAAAGATTATCAGAAAGATGTAATTAAGCAGAATCTGCTTCATGTAGATTTTCAATTTATTTCTATGGATGAAAAAATTACTGTTTCTGTACCAATGCATTTAGAAGGAGAAGCAGCTGGAGTCCGCGATGGTGGAGTATTACAGCAGCTCTTACGCGAAATTGAGATTGATGCATTACCTGCAGAAATTCCTGAAGAAATTACAATTGATATTTCTGAACTGGAGGTTGGAGAATCCTTATCTGTAGTTGATCTTGAACTTCCTGAAGGTATTGATCTGGTAACAGACAGTGACGAAGTTATTGTAACTGTTGTTACACCTACCGAACTTATCGAAGAAGAGGAAGAAGAGGAAGAAGAAGAATTCTTAGAGCCAGAAGTTATCGGCGAAGAGGAAGAAGAAGAAGGCGAAGAGGGAGAAGAAGGGGCAGACGAACCAGAGCCCTGGGAATAATTTTAGTAAAGAAATTGGGCGCGGCCTGAACAGCTGCGCTTCATTTCATTAATGGAGGTTTAAAGCTTGAAAGTAATTGCTGGTCTTGGAAATCCAGGCGAAAAATATGATTCTACCAGACATAATATAGGGTTTATGGTTATTTCGGAATTAGCAGCTAGATTTAAAGTTAACAGCAGCTATAAATTTGATGGTCTTGTGGGTGATTTTTTCTTTGGTGGAGAAAAGATTATACTTTTTCAACCCATGAAGTATATGAACACAAGTGGTCAACCTATTTTCAAACTGCTGGACTATTTTCAAATAGAGCCCGATGATTTGCTGGTAATTCATGATGATTTAGACCTCGAACTTGGCAGGATGAGGTTTAAAAAAAATGGAGGTAGTGGAGGCCATAATGGAATTAAATCCATTATCAATAACCTCGGAACTAATGAATTTATAAGATTAAAGATCGGGATTGGGAGACCGCCAGAGAATTTACCAGTACCAGATTTTGTTTTAACAACTTTTCAGGGTGAAGAAAAGGATATTTCCAGAAGAGTTGTCAAAGAAGCTGCTTCAGCAGTTGAATTAATGTTAAAAGAAGATATAATGAAAGCAATGAATAAGTATAATGGATAAGAAGCCCGTACATCTCATGTAGGGGCTATTTTGCCATTTTTTCAGAGATGAATGTATAAAAATATAAAATAAAGAAGTAATTTCTTTGTTAAATGATTTTGTTTAAGGAGCAGTATCTAGATGAATTTTAAAGATTTATTATTAGAAAACCAAAAATTTAAAAAAATTGCGAAAAATATAAATACCTCTGCTCAATCGATCAGCGGTTTGAGTGGAAGTAGGATTTCTTATTTTGCAGTTAATTTTTTAAAAAAAGCAGAAAAGGATATAGTTTTCTTTTTGCCAGATAATTATTATCTGCAGCAGATGCAGGAAGATTTAATTCGCCTGATCGGGAAAGATGAGTTTTTAGTTTTTCCCGAGGAAGAAATACTTCCCCATGAACAGTTAATGCCTGATCTCACAACAATGAGTGAGCGGACTAAAGTTCTGACAGAGCTTATCTTTTCAATTGGTCAGAAAAAGAAAATTATTTTAACAACTCCAGCAGCTGTTTTCAAAAAATTACCCCCAAGGGATATTTATCAGAATAAAAGTATAAATATCAAAACTGGAAGTGAGGTAAATGTTGATCAACTGAGGCAGCAGCTTTTTGCTCTGGGATATAAAAGGGAAGAAATGGTTGAAGCTCCAGGACAATATAGTATTCGTGGTGGGATTATTGATATATTTACACTTTTAGATGAGCAGCCTTTTAGAATTGAGCTTTTTGGAGATGAAGTTGATTCAATTCGTAAAATTGATTTAACTGCTCAGCGTTCGAAAAAACAGGTGACTCAGATAACAATTCCACCTTTTGCGAATTTAGTTATTGATCAAGATGTAGTTAATAGAGCCTACCCTAAACTGGAGTCTGCCTATTCAAAAGCTGTGGCAAAGCTTGCGAAAAACAATTATCAGGAAGAAGCATCCTATTTGCGGGAAAAGGCTAAAAAAATGCTGGAAGATTTAAAAGAAAAACACCGCTTTCCAGGATTTGAGCAGTTTTTACCTTTTTATTATAAAGAAACTGCTAATTTCTTTGATTATTTAGAAACAAGTATTATTTTTGCTGTTCGTCCGAACAAGATGGAGCAGCTGACTCATGATTATTATCAGGAGATTACTGAAACACATACTCGTCTTTTAGAACAGGGGATGGTATTTCCTGAATATCTGGATAATTTCATTACAGAAAATGAGTTCAAAAAAGAAATCAACAAAAATCGGGTAGTTGATATTAACTCTGAATTTGAGGATGAACAGGCAGCAGAAAATGATATTCATTTTAATACTTCATCTTTAGAACCTTTTCACGGCCAGCTGGAATTGTTCAGTGATAAGATTATAGAGCTGCTGCAGAAAAAATATAGAATTGCAATCACACTCAACTCTGCCAGTAAAAAAAGAAGAGTTAAAATGTTTCTGGAAGAGAAAAATCTTATAGTTGGGGATGATTTTGGCGAAAGCAGAATTGTTATTTTTCCAGATAGTCTGGCAGAAGGTTTTATTTTTGATGATATAAAACTTGCAGTTTTTAGTGATAAAGAGGTTTTTGGGAATGAGCAGAAAAAGAAAAGAAAAATTGGAGATTTCGAGGAAGGTGTTGAAATTTCCAGTATTGACGACTTAAAAGCTGGTAACTATGTTGTCCACGAAAATCATGGTATTGGTAAATATCTTGGAGTTAAAACTCTAGAAATTCAGGGTCAGCATAAAGATTATCTTGTTTTAAAATATGCGGGAGAAGATAAACTCTATGTTCCAACTGAAAAAATTCACCTTGTACAAAAATATATTGGTTCAGATGCTGGTAATCCTAAACTTTATAAATTAGGCAGCAGTGACTGGAAAAAAGTAAAAGAAAAAGTACAAAAATCTGTAGAAGAAATGGCTGTTGGTTTATTAGAACTTTATGCTGAAAGAAAAACTCTGACAGGCTATCAATTTTCCGAAGATGATGTCTGGCAGCAGGAGTTTGAGGATGCATTTCCCTTTGAAGAAACACCGGATCAAAAAGCAGCTATTAAAGATGTTAAGTCTGATATGGAATCTGAAAAACCAATGGATAGACTTTTATGTGGAGATGTAGGTTATGGAAAAACAGAGGTTGCGGTTAGAGCTGCTTTTAAAGCTGCTCTTGACAGCAAGCAGACTGCAGTTTTAGTCCCTACAACAATTTTAGCTCAGCAGCACTATAATACTTTTTCCGAAAGAGTTGAAGAATTCCCTGTTAGAGTAGGGATGCTGAGTCGTTTTAATACAGCAGCTGAACAGCGTAAAACTTTAAAAAGATTAATTAAAGGCGAAATCGATATTTTAATTGGAACTCATCGGTTATTATCTAAAGATGTTATCTTTGATGATCTGGGATTATTAATTATTGATGAGGAGCAGCGTTTTGGAGTTACTCATAAGGAAAAATTAAAGAATTTAAAACGTAATGTTGATGTTTTAACTCTGACAGCAACACCAATTCCGAGAACTCTGCATATGGCTTTAGTTGGAGTTAGAGATATGAGCCTTATAGAAACTCCCCCGGAGAATAGATATCCGATCCGAACTTTTATTAAGGAGTACAATAAGGAATTAATTGCCAGCGCAATCAGGAGAGAATTAGCCCGGGAAGGACAAATTTATTTTGTGCATAACCGAGTTAAGGATATCGAGAAAACTGCTGGCAAACTGCAGAAGTTGATGCCGGAGGCAAAAATAGCAGTTGCTCATGGACAGATGAATGAAAAACGACTTGAAAAAATAATGTATGATTTTTATCACCATAAATTCGATATACTGGTCTGTACAACAATAATTGAGACTGGTCTGGATATTCCTAATGTGAATACAATTATTATTAATCATGCAGATAAGATGGGTTTATCACAGCTCTACCAGTTAAGAGGTAGAGTTGGACGTACAAATAGAATTGCCTATGCTTATTTACTTTACGAAAGAGATAGAATTCTGCCAGAAGTAGCGGAAAAAAGACTGGAAGCAATTAAAGAATTTTCTTCTCTGGGTTCTGGTTTTAAAATTGCAATGCGTGATTTAGAGATCAGGGGCGCAGGTAATTTATTGGGTCCAGAACAGAGTGGACATATTGCAGCAGTTGGATTTTCTTTATATACTAAATTATTAGAGGGAACTATAGAAGAGCTTAAAGGTAAATCGGATCAGGAGAAAATCGAAGTGGAAATTGATCTCAGCCTGGATGCTTACATCCCGGATGATTACATTAAATATGAAGCTAGAAAAATTGAGATTTATAAGAAAATAAAATCTATTGAAAAAGAAGAAGATGCTTTAGATACTATTGACGAATTAATTGATAGATTTGGGGAGCCACCGGTAGAGGTCATGCGTCTGGTTAATACAGCAAGGCTAAAGTTTATAGCTGCAGAATTAAATATTGATTTAATTAAAGAAGATAGCGGCAAAATAAAATGTCAATTCCTCAGTCCAGAAGTAGTTGATGGCAGTAAATTAGTTGAATTTAGCAAAAAATATAGGCGAAAAACAAAGATTAAGTCTGCTAAAAAACCTCTGATGTTAATTAAAATTGATAATCCAGAAGATATAGATAAACAGTTATTGAAAATGTTAAAAGATCTTAAAAACATTTAATTTTAAGTGACTACAGACAAATTATTAAAATGAAGAATTATTAAAGGGTGGAAAAAATGTCGGAAAACACAAAACAGGGTAGTTTTATAAAAGGAGCGGCTATTCTGACAGCTGCTGGTCTTACTGCCAGAGTAATGGGCTTTGGTTATCGAGTAATTTTAACCAGAATCATCGGTGCTGAAGGAATGGGACTTTATCAAATGGCCTATCCGATTTATACTGTTTTACTGGTTGTTTCTCGTTCAGGTATTCCTGTGGCCCTTGCCAAATTAATTGCAGATAAAATAGCAGCCGATAAAAGGAAAGAAGCATATAAGATATTTAAAGTTGCCAGAAAGATGAGTTTTATAGTTGGTTTAGTGATTTCAATTATTATGGCCCTCTCTGCCAGATCTTTAATCTCGCTGCTTTCACTTGATCCCCGCTCCTATTATGCAGTTCTGGCAATTTCTCCGGCGATTTTTGTGGTTTCAATTATGGCTTCCTATCGCGGCTTTTTTCAGGGGCTGCAGGATATGGTTCCTACAGCAAAATCGCAAATTTTAGAACAATTCATCCGAATGTTTACGATGGTGGGGCTTGTTGTCTTTTTAGTTCCCTATGGTCTGGATTATGCAGCTGCCGGTGCCAGTTTTGGGGCTGTCAGTGGGGCTTTCGGAGGACTTTTGATTCTCTTATATCTTTATGCAAAAAGACGAGAAAAAATATTTAGTTTTTTAGAGAACGGTTCTGATTCAGTTGAATTAAGCACTAAAAATGTCGTTAAAAGAATTGTTTCTTTAGGTGTTCCCATCACTTTAGGGGCTCTTGTAATGCCTTTAATGAGCCTTGTTGATTTAGTTTTTGTTCCAAATAGACTGCAGGCTGCAGGATATATGGTTAGGGAGGCAACTGCCTTATACGGTATGTTTGCTGCTGTAGCAATGCCTTTAGTTAACTTTCCTACAATTATTACTGTTTCCTTATCGGCAAGTCTGGTGCCCTCTATTGCCGAGGCTTTTACTCTTGGTAAGCAGAAATTAATTAATTACAGGACCCAGACAGCATTAAGATTAACTGTTTTAATTTCTTTACCTGCAGCTGCTGGCCTTTTTCTGCTGGCAGAGCCGCTGACAGAGATAATTTTTGCTGAACCCGGGGCCGCTGTTCCTCTGCGCTTTGTTGCCTGGGGAGTGTTTTTTATCGCCCTCCAGCAGACCAGTACCGGAATTTTAAACGGAATCGGAAAAACATCTATTCCAGCCTGCAATTTGATGATTGGAGCTGTTTTTAATGGTTTTATTAATTATACTTTAACGGCAGTACCAGCTTTTGGAATTAGAGGTGCCGCTTTAGGTACTACAATTGGTTTTGCTATTGCAGCTCTTTTGAATCTGTACTATGTAAAAAAAGAAAGTGGTTTTGTAGTTGATGTTAAATCAATGATTTTAAAACCTGTTTTTTCAGTAGTTTCAATGATGTTTTTTGTTAAATTATTTTACGATTTTTTATTTACCCTACTCCAAAATGAACAGATTAGTTATGCCTATCAGATAACAACTTTTGTTACTGTAGCGGCAGCAGCTTTATTTTATTTTATTATTTTATTATTGCTGCAGGAAGTTAAATATAGAGATTTGGCTGTCATACCTGTTTTTGGAGTTAAACTGGCCAATTTATTAAAAAGACTTGGTTTTTTAAAATATTAATTTCATTTTAATAATTATTTGATATAATTTAAATATCATAGTTGTCTAGCTGCCTATTTTGAGGAGGAGAGACTTTGGATAATAGAAACAGAAAATTAATTCTGGAAGAACTGGATAAATTGATAGAAACAATGTCAGTTTTAAGAGGTCCAGATGGCTGTCCCTGGGACAAAAAGCAGGATTATTATTCAATAAAAGAAAATATTATAGAAGAAGCTTATGAAGTTGTAGAAGCTCTGGAAAAAAATGATATTCCAGCTTTTAAAGAGGAATTGGGTGATCTTCTGCTGCAGGTTGTTTTTGAAGCACAGATAGCTTATGAAAAAGGAGATTTTGATTTAGCTGACATAGCAAAAGTTTTAAGAGAAAAACTTATTCGCCGGCACCCCCATGTTTTCGCAAATGTAGAAGTAGATGGCTCTGATGAAGTGCTGAGGAACTGGGAGAGAATCAAGCAGGAGGAAAAAGCAGAAAAAAATCAACTCAATTCTCTGCTGGATAAATTCAATCAGGGACAGAGTGCCCTAAATCAGGCTTATGATATTCAAAAAATTGCAGCGGAAGTTGGATTTGACTGGGATAATCTAAAACCTGTACTGGATAAAGTAGAAGAAGAGTTTGGAGAATGCAAAGAAATTATTGGAGCCAATCCCGATAACACTCTATTTGCTGATCAAAATTTAAATAATAAAGAACGCAAAGAATTGGAAGCTGAAATAGGAGATTTACTTTTTGCTGTAGTTAATCTGGCCCGATTCAAGAAGATTAACCCGGAACTTGCATTATTAAAGACTATTTCTAAATTTAAAAATAGATTTAAATTTATAGAACAGAGAATTAT
>JAXKWB010000134.1:0-5762 GCA_036172385.1 Halanaerobiales bacterium
TCAACTCCAGTAATCTCTGCACTCCTTTGAGTGGCGGTTCTGGCGGTTTATAACCACCCATGTCATAGGGGCGGTTTACATGTGGTTTTAAGTAAGGAGTACTGGCAGTAATATTGATGATCTTTACTCCCAGAGACTCTAACTCTTTAATTAATCTTCCGCTTTCTTCAAGTTTCGGTTCCCCATTCAGATCAGTAGCCCAACCGCCCGGGATTGCATCATAAATATTCAAACGAACCGTAATCTCAATATCTACATTTTCTCTGACTTTTTTGATAGTCTCTTTAAGAAAACGGGTTCTGTTTTCATAGCTGCCCCCGTATTTCCCATCTCTATCATGGGCAGCAAGCAGTGAAGAAAGCAGATAGCGGTGACAGCTTTTAATATCAACTGCATCAAAACCTGCCTCAGCTGCTAATTCTGCAGCCTTTAGATAATCCAGCTGCAGCTGGTCCAGTTCTGAATCAGTGATAATATGGAAATCGTTTTCTGCAATTGATACTGGATCAAGGTGTTTATCTCTGGAAACTACTATGTTATTCTCTCCAAAACGACCAGAATGAGTTAGCTGAGCCACAAGATAAGGATTAACTCTGGACTCTTTGTTAATTAAGTCAATAAGATTTTTAAACTCAGCTAAATTTTCTTCTTTTAAATATAGCTGACTCTTATTTGCTCTACCCGCCTCATCAACTGCAATCGCCTCCAGCCAGATTAACCCAGCTCCACCATTAGCAAAGCGTTTATATCTTCTTCTGGTCAATTCAGAAGGGGTTCCATCATCATTGGCATCTGCACCTTCCATTGGATGAATAGCAATTCGATTTGGAATTATTGTTTTATTTGTTTTAATTTCCTTATTTAATATTTTTGTGTTCTCTGTTAAAGGCAGTTCAAAATTAATCTTAGAAAGATCCGCCTGCAGTTCTGCGAGAGAACTATAATTAAATTTTTGATCTTTCATTTAATCAAATCCTTCCTAATTAAATGGATTAAAACCGGGATAATTCTCTACATTAACCCATTCTGTTTTAACTGCCCAGTCAATATCTAAATCAGATAATAATTTTCTTTCTGTAAATGCCTGATCAATTAACTTATCAATACCAGGTAATACTGTCTGATATTCATCATTATCATTAGTAAATTCTTCTACTAAATCCTGAGGAACAGCTTCAATTTTTTGAGCAGAATCATAAGCTCCGTTAATTGCTACTACAAAGTTCCTTGTGTTTTCAGGAGTACAGTATAAGTCTTCAATTAATCCCAGATGTTTATCAGCTGCAATTCTAAATACTTCTTTTTTAGGATCTAAACCTTCATTATCAAATTCTATGACTTCACCATTATTTAACTCTATTTTTGTTTCTTCATTCATCTGCCAGGTGATTTTACCCTTGGTGCCCACGATCTCCATCACTGGATCACGTTTTTCTTCTGGTATATGAGTTACATAAAAATAAATTTTGGTACCAGTAGTTGTTTCTGCTTCCAGACAGGAATTATCATCAGCTTCTATATAACTGTGCCCTCTATATAATTCTGCTCTCACTCTTTTTAACTGAGCAGAACTGTGCATATCCTGACCGGAAATAAAAACCATGTTATTTAAATAATGAGCAAAAGCATTATGCATCGGTCCATCTAAAACCAGCTGCCCCATAGCTATACTTTTTCCGGCCCAGTCATTGCGGTCATAATATGATTTGAACCGCGGCCAGAAACCTTTGGCAGCTATTTCCTTGAGCTCACCCAGTTTACCATCTAAGATAAACTGTTTAATTTTTCTAATTGTGTGTGAATGAATATACTGAAAGCCTATAGAACAGAACCTGCCTGTTTCTTTTTCAGTTTTTATCATTGCATCAACTTCCTGCACTGTTGGTGCAGGCGGTTTTTCTAAAAGTATATTATATCCTGCTTTCATCCCCTTAATTGCCATCTCTGCATGAGTAGGAATCGAAACAGGCAAACCAATAACATCTACACTGGCTATACCTTCTTTTAACAAGTTTTCGTATGAACTATAAATGGCAATACCTTTATGTCTTAACTCTCTAACTTTGTCAGCATTATTTACCTGATCATTTACTACAACAGCTGTAAGTTTCATCTTGCCTTCCGCTTCTAATTCTTCTATATTACGCAGATAACTTCCGGCAAAATTGCGCACACCAACAACTGCAAAACCAACTTCTGACATTCTATCTACCCCCTATTTTACTATCCTGTTCTTATGAAATTAATATTATAATAAGTAACATCAATCATAAATCTGTCTCTAGTCCATAATTTATTGTAACTAATTATATATTTAGTTGCTAAACATATTTTTAACAATTATAAAATTTTCAACATTATTTAAGATAAAAAAACATTGATCAATCAATACCTGAGAAAGCTACACCATCAATTAAATATCTCTGGAAGAATATAAAGAGAATAATAGTTGGCAGTATTGATAGGAATGTCATTGCAAACATTGCTCCCCAGTTTGTAATTGCATTCGGATCGGAAAACATTTTAAGTGCAATCGATACTGGATATTTTGTTACACTCTGTAAATATAGCAGAGGTGTCATAAAATCATTCCAGGACCAGTAAAATCTAAAAATTCCAGCTGTAACTAAGACAGGCTTTAAATTGGGCAGAATAATTTTAAAGAAAATACCAAACTTGCTGCAGCCGTCAATTTCTGCTGCTTCATCCAATTCTGTTGGTATTCCTCTTACAAACTGCACCATCAGAAAGGTAAAAAACGGAACAGGTAACATCTGGGGCAAAATTACCGGCAAAAATGAACCTACCCATCCCCACTGATTAAACATTATGTATTGAGGAATTCTCAATATCTGTCCTGGTACTAAAACTGTTGCAATCATAATTGCAAACCAGAATTTCTGTCCAATAAATCTGGTTCTGGTAAAACCAAAGGCAGAAAATGATGCTAAAAGTATCTGACCTATTGTAGCTGTCCCGGCAATAAAAAAGGAGTTTCTAAAGAAGGTGGCAAAAGATACTCCACCAAAACCTCTCCATCCTTCCAGAAAGTTCCTGAACTGCATTGCATCAGGCCATAATGTAGCACTCAATGCATTACCGGAGGTTTTTAAAGAACCAGCTACCATCCAGAGTAAAGGATAAAGCATAAAGAAACAAAAGCCACCCACCAATACATGAAATAATATATTTTTAAGTTTTTCTTTTTGACTAAAGGTTAAATTCATCAATTATTCTCCTTCCGACTCATAGTAGACCCATCTATTGGATGTTTTAAATAAAACAATAGTAACGATGGTTAATAAAACAAGTATAATCCAGGCCAGGGCTGAACCATAACCTAAATAACCATTGGAAATCCCCTTACGATAGAGATAAACAGCATAAACTAGGGTTCTGTTCAAAGGACCACCCTCAGTAATAATATAAACCTGAGTAAAAACCATAAACATTTTAACCATCTGCATAATCAGATTAAAGAAAATAACAGGTGTTAATAGTGGTAATGTCACACTAAAAAACTGCTGAATTTTACCAGCACCATCAATTTCTGCAGCTTCGTACAATCCTTTAGGAATCTGTTTCAAACCTGCCAGAAATATAATCATTGGTGAACCAAACTGCCAGGCCGCCAGAACAATTATTGTCCAGATTGCATAATCCGGATGTGCAATCCAGGAAATTCTATCTCCCATAACGCCAATTGCAACCAGAAAATCATTAAATGCTCCCTCGGAAGAAAATAATTGTCTCCAGATTACCGAAATAGCAACACTACCACCCAAAATTGAAGGTACATAATAAGCTGCACGATAGAAATTAGTAAAGGGTCTTGCCTTCCTGAAAACTAGAGCCAGCGCTAAAGCACTTGCCAGTCTTAGAGGTACAGCAAAAACAACATAATAAAAGGTTACTTTAAGTGAAGACCAGAATTTTTCGTCACCAGTAAAAATTTCAATATAATTGCGAAGTCCAACCCAACTGGGATCACCTACAATAGTGTATTCGGTCAAAGAATAATATAATGATCTGAGTAAAGGAAAAGCTAAAAATGCTAAAAAACCAATTAACCATGGTAAAATAAATACGTAACCTGTCAAATTTTCTTTTATCCATTTCTTTTTGTTCATTCCTGCATCCAGAGAACGAACAGAATCTAATGCACCAAATTTATTATTCAAAAATCTCCCTCCTTAATTGTTAATACAAACTATAAGCTAGTGACTCATAATACATCACTAGCTTATAGAATTATAATCTTATTTTATTTTTTTATTAAAATAAGTTTTCTTATCTTGCAAGTAATTCAGTTGCTTCTTCTCTGAAATCTGCTGCAGCTTCTGCAGGAGTTTTCATACCATAAATTACTTCCCAGTACTGATCAGCAAAAGCTGTGATTACTTCTGAGAATGCAGGTGGCTGTAATGGTAATACCGGACCAGCGTTTTCAGCAGCTACTTCAATGAAATCAAATACTGCCTGGTCATATTCACCAGCGTTGGCTTTCAAGGCCTCTCTAACTTCACTGTTAGTAGGTACTCCACGATCTGTACCAATTACTTTACCAGCTTCTACATTATTAAACCAGAAGTTTAAGAAAGTCATTACTTCTTCAGGATGTTCAGTATTTTTAGCAACAGTCATAACCATAGCTGGTTTCATAAATCTACCTTCCTGCACCTGATCTTCTGCTCTTGGATAGAGGAAAGGATGCAGTAATTTGCCAGCCCCATTAGAAATAGCAGGAAGCTGATTGCTCCAGTAGTTTGTAGCAGCTGCTGCTTCTCCACTAGTTACTGGATCCTGCTCAATTGCATCAGGAGATTCCTGTCTCTCCATGGCATCCTGAACAGCACCAGATTCAATTAATTCCAGATCATAGTTCATATAATCTACAAATAACTGATCATCATCATAACCTAATGATTTACCATCTTCACTAAAGAAACTCTGACCATGCTGTCTTAAATAAGTAACAAAACCATTTCCTTCTTCCTGAGAAGCAGGAGTAGCAGCACCTAAAATACCTAATTCTTCATGTATTTTCTTGAACATTTCTGCTCTATCTTCCCAGGTATCTTCTGGAGAAGGATAGTCAACACCAGCAGCATCAAATAAAGCTTTATCATAATAACCGGCAGGAGCATTTACACCAGTAGCAAGTCCCATCTGCTTACCATAGGCTCTACCCATTTCTAAATAAGATTCACCAATTTTGCTAACATCTAAGGACCCATCTTCAATATAAGGATCTAAAGCTAATAATTGGTCATTTTCCACATAACTTGCCATCATTTTTCTTACATGCTGAATAATATCAGGTAAGTTGTCTCCAGCGGCCTGAGCATTCATCTTATCCCAGTAGCCACCCCAACCAGTATATTCAGGCTGAATTTTTATGTTCGGGTATTCTTCTTCAAACATTTCAATTACTCTTAAAGTTCTTTCGTGTCTGCTTTGAGAACCCCACCAGGCAAAGCGCAGTGTTACTTCTTCATCCTGAGCCATTGCAGCAACACTAAGTGATAAGGATAACACAAATGTTAAAATTAATACTAAAGCTAAACTTCTTTTATTAAACATTTAATTTCCTCCTTGGAATTTAATCGAAACTTTTTATTTTCATTTTCTGAGTAATAATATAAATTCTTTTCTTATAGACTTATAAATCTTTCTGCAGTCTGGCAAAAAGATCAGAGAAAATTTGATGTCCCCCCTTTTCTTAAAGTATTAAATGTAAATACAGTCTTATATCCTTATCC
>JAXKWB010000135.1:0-6330 GCA_036172385.1 Halanaerobiales bacterium
GATTTAATGCAGAACACCCCAATATCAATGTAACAGCACAATTTACCGGCAGTTATGCCGAAACTCTAACTCAGGGAATATCTGCTGTCCGTTCTGGTAACCCACCCCACATTATTCAGGTTTATGAAGTAGGTACGCAGACAATGTTAGATAGTGAAGCAATTGTGCCCGTTTATGAAATCGCAGCAGGCAAAATTGATTTCGGCAGTGTTATTCAACCTATTTTAAACTACTACAGTATTGATGGTAAGCTGTATTCTATGCCCTTTAACTCCTCAACTGCTATGCTCTATTACAACAAAGATGCTTTTGCAGCAGCAGGAATTAATGAAGCTCCGGATACCTGGGCTGATATAGAAAAAATGGGAATGCAGATAATCGACAGTGGTGCAGCAAACCACGGTCTCTCTTTTGGCTGGCCTGCCTGGATTTTAGAGCAGATGCATGCTTATCATAATCAGCCTTATGCAAACAATGATAATGGACGCAGCGGTCGAGCAACTGAAGTTTATCTAAATCGAGATTTTGCAAAAATGGTTTTAAGCAGCTGGACAGACATGGTAGAAAAAGGTGTTATTGCCTATGGCGGCCGTGAATATTCTGCCAACCAGGATTTCTTAGCTGGTGAAGTTGCCATGTTAATTCAGTCAACATCTTCTTTAAGCTCAATTATGGAAACTGCTGATTTTGAAGTCGGTACTACCTTCTTACCTCGTTTTGAAGGTTATGGAATCGGTAATTCAGTTATTGGTGGTGCATCCCTCTGGGTAATGCAGGGACACAGTGATCAGGAATATGCCGCCGTAGTAGAATTTTTTGATTATCTGAGTTCAACTGATGTTACAATTCAGTGGCACAAAGATACAGGCTATTTCCCGGCTACAAATGCAGCTGTTAAAACTCTAATGGATAACCGCTGGTTTAGCGACAATCCTAACTATTTAACCGCCTTCCTGCAGGTATTAAGTGGGGTTCAGTCACCGGCAGCTAATGGTGTACTTCTGGGTAATTTTGTTCAGATTAGAGATATTGTTGATACAGCTGTAGAAGAAGCATTTACTGGAGTTTTATCAGCTGAAGAAGCCCTAAATAAGGCTGATAGACAGGCTGATAAAGTACTTCAGGACTATACTGAGTTATTTGGTAATTAAATCTGTATAAATTGATGAAAAAGAATATTGTTTTATTGAAAACCCGGCTGTAATTTGCAGTCGGGTTTTTTAAAGATTTGCATTTAATTAATTGTCCTGATAAATTAGTACTAATAGAAATCAGCTGTGCAATACACGATTATTTTGTTTTTCTGCTGAAATATAAAATCCAACTGCTGAAAGGAGCAACAAATGAGTGATTTAAAAGAAATAAAATTTTTTATGCTGGATATGGATGGGACAATTTACCTGGAAAACGATATTCTGGAGGGAAGTCTTGATTTTCTAAAAAAACTTGAAAAGACAGACCGGGATTACATATTTTTAACCAATAATTCTTCTAAAAATAGAGCTGATTATCAGCAAAAACTGGCTCAAATGCAGATTGATGCTGCTGCTGAAAAAATTATTAATTCCGGTGAGATTACCGCTTCTTATCTGGCAGAACAGGGAGATAAAAAAGGAAAAAGAATTTATCTTTTAGGAACAGAATCTTTAAAAAAAGAAATGGAACGTTTTGACCATCAAATTGTCAATGGAGAAGAAAATATTAAAGAAAAAGCAGAAAGTGTAGACTATGTAGTTTTAGGATTTGATAAAACCTTAACCTATCAAAAACTCTGGGATGCCCATCAGCTGATACTTGACGGTGTTGATTATGTAGCCACTCATCCGGATCTGGTCTGTCCCTTAAGTGGGGGTAAAACTCAACCGGACACAGGGGCAATGATCGAACTGCTGGCAGCTACCACTGGTAAAAGGCCTCTAATTGTGGGCAAACCATCCAATCTTACTGTGGAATATATTTTAAAAAGATTTAATTTAAAAAAATCGGAGCTGGCTATGGTAGGAGATCGCTTATATACTGACATAAGAATGGCTCATGAGGCAGGAATTACAGGAATTTTAGTTTTGAGTGGAGAAAGCAAAAGAGATGATTTAAAAGATCTGAATGCTGACCAAAAGTATTATGATTATGTTTTTGAAAGTGTGGCTGAATTGAAAGAGGAGATATAAGTTAAAACAAACTATTTAAGGGACAGCATTATAATGCTGTCCCTTAATAATTTATAAGTTAAATTTAGTTACATTTATTCTTTTAACTCAATCTTTATAATTCAACTTTTTAAAATGTTCCTGTCTATTCCAATCCTACTGCAGATCTTCCTTAATCTTTAAAGCAGTAGGAGTTACTGCCAGTCCTCCACGAGATGTTTCTTTAAGACAGGTCGGCATCTGATCTCCAATTTCTGTCAGAGCCATAATGACCTCATCTGCCGGAATCACACTTTCAATTCCTGCCAGGGCCATGGTAGAAGCTGTATAAGCATGAGCAGCAGCAAAAGCATTTCGCTTGACACAGGGAACTTCTACCAGTCCTGCCACCGGATCACAAACTAAACCCAGCAGGTTTTTTAAAGCCATGGCAAAAGCATCAGCTGCCATCTGGGGGCTGCCTCCCCTGAGTTCAACGGCTGCTCCAGCTGCCATTGCAGCTCCGACTCCACATTCAGCCTGACAGCCCCCGGCTGCACCAGCCAGAGTTGCTTTTTTGGAAACAACATAACCCAGTCCAGCGGCAGTAAACAGGGCCTCTACCAGCCTCTGGTCACTCAAATTATTGTGTTCTCCGATAGAGAGGACTACAGCAGGAACTATTCCGCTGGCCCCGGCCGTCGGACCGGCAACAATCTTACCCATGCCTGCATTAACCTCTGCAGTGGCCAGAGCATAAGTAATAATTTTGTTATAAATATTATTTTGTTCCGCTTCTGATGTAGAAGCAAAGTATTTCTCAAGTTTAAGAGCTTCATCTCCAACCAGACCACCACCGGTCTGAATATTATTCTGGCGGCCATAATCAACTGCCTCTTTCATCACTTCTAAATTTGTAAGCATTGATTTTCTTACATCTGACTCATTCACTTCTTCCTCTTCAGCTTCGACCTGAAGTACAATTTGCCAGATAGAAGTCTCAGCAGCGGCAGCCAGTGAGACAAGCTCCCTGATTGTAGCATATTCCATTTATTCCACCTCAAATTCGGGGTAAATACCGAACCTGAAAAATATCTTCCGATTTCTCCAGGTCTTTAATCACATCTTGATTGGGTTGATCATCCATCTCTATAATACAGGATCCAATATCACCTTTTCGATTTCTATAAACCTGCATAAAAGCAATATTTATTTTATAACTACCCAGGATAGAGGTTATAATTCCTACCTCTCCCGGACGATCCTGGTGTAGAATCCAGAGAGTGGGCATTCTACCTGTTAATTCGACAGTACTGCCGTTTATTTCTGTAACTTTAATTCTCCCACCACCGATTGAAGAAGCAACAAGTTCTAAGTTTTTAGTTTTTTCCCTATTATATAATTCAATCTGAGCTGTATTGGGGTGGACCTCTCTTAATTTTACCTCTTCTAACGAGAATTCCATCCCCTCAGTTTCTGCCAGCTCAAATGAACTCCGCAGCCTCTGATCATCAGGTAAAAAACCAAGTAAACCTCCGATTATTGCTCTATCAGTTCCATGGCCGACTGCAGTATCTGCAAAGGATCCATGCAGTTTAACAACTGCTCGATCAATTTTATCCGCAAATAAGAGACTGGCCATTCTCCCTATCCTGGCAGCACCAGCAGTATGAGAACTGGAAGGACCGATCATAGCTGGTCCCATTATCTCAAAAATACTCATTTTATTCAGCTCCTAAATATTAATGATCTTTCCAGATTTTTATTGACCTGCTGCCTTTTTCTCCTGAAACTCACGTACAAAAATCATGTTCTCCATTTCGTCTATGGCCTTCTGCAGCTGATTATCACTGCCATCTTTTTGTACAGCTTCCATATCTAATTCCACCTTTGTATCGGGCTTAATTCCCTTTTCATGAATATAATTTCCATCAGGAGTATAATAACGGGCAGTGGTTAAACTAACTGCAGAACCGTCCTTAAGTGGAATTACAGATTGTACAACTCCCTTACCAAAAGTAGTGGTCCCAATTAACTTACCGCGGTCATAATCTTTTACAGCACCAGCCACAATTTCCGAAGCACTGGCAGAACCTTTATTAATCAAAATAATTAATGGAATTTCTGGATGTGACTCAATTTCCTGATTAACTTTTAGGATTTTTTCAGTCTTATCTTTTTGTCTGACCGAAACTACAACCCCTTCCTCTAAAAATACTGAAGCAACATTAACTGCTTCATTTAAGAGGCCTCCAGGATTGTTTCTTAAATCAAGAATAATACCCCGGGCACCCTGCTTTTTCAAATCAGCAACTGCAGTTTCAACCTTTGTCCCCACATTTTCAATAAACTGAGCCAGACTGATATAACCAATTTTCTCAGTTTTCATTTCTTTTTCTACATAAGGAACCTCTATATCTTCGCGAGTAATTTTAACATCAAATGGTTCTTCATCTCCCCGGGAAATGGTCAGCGTCACATCTGTACCTGCTTTTCCGCGCATCAAATCTACTGCTTTCATCTGTGACATTTCAGCTGTTTCCTTACTGTTAATTGCAGTAATTATATCTCCTGCTCTCAATCCGGCTCTTTCGCCAGGAGTATTTTTAATTGGAGATACAATTGTCAGTTTATTATCTCTCATAGTAATTACAATTCCAATTCCACCGTAATGACCTTCATATTCTTTCTGCATTTCTTGATATTCCGAAGCAGACATAAAATAAGAATAACGGTCCACCTTATTTAACATTCCATCTATGGCACCTTCAATCAAAGTTTCAAATTTTACATCTTCAACATAATAATTCTGCAGCAAAAACATAACATCCTGGAATGCATCTGCTTTAGTATAATTTTCTTCCTGCTGCTGTTTTTGCGGCAGCTGCTCTACTACACCATCATCCTGGGCAGAAACTGCAGCTGTAAATAAAAGTAAAAAGGCTAAAGCTATTAACCAGAATTTATTGTTTAATTTTTGTCTTATTATTTTCATTAACTTACGCCACCTGCTTTCTTAATTTTTAATAATATAATTGATAAATCCTGAATCTAGAAATTTATTGATCTGTCTCCAATTTAAAAAAGTCAATTAATGTGCTATTTCCGTAAATCCTTCTCCAAGTACTTCGTGAACATCGCTGATAATTACAAAGGCATCCCTGTCTATTTTCGAAACTTCCTTTTTTAATTCTGATACTTCTGAACGTGAAATAATACAGAGCAGCACCTGTTTTCTGTCACCTGTATAACCACCTTTTGCTTCAAATTCGGTAATCCCGCGGTTTAAATCATTGACTACCATCTGGCTAATCTGATCAGCCTGATCAGAGATAATCAGCACTCCTTTTTTGAAATTCAAGCCTTCCTGTACAACATCTATAGTTTGAGAGGTGATAAAAATAGTAACTGCCGCATAAAGTGCCACTTCCAGATTAAAAAAGATTCCGGCAAGTGCTACCACAACTCCATCAGCAATTAAAAGTCCCTCACCCACAGTAATTCCGGTAAAATAATTAATCAGTGAAGCAATCATATCTGTACCACCGGTAGTTCCCCGGGAACGAAAAACTATTCCCAGACCAATTCCACCGACTACCCCTCCATAAATTGAAGCCAGTAGCAGATCATCAGTTAGAGCGGTCGTATGCGGCTGCAGCAGATCCGTAAATACCGAAAGAGTTATTATCCCATAAATAGTCCGCATCCCAAAGCTGGAACCCATAATTTTAAGACCAGCCAGAAAGAGCGGTATATTGATAATCAGCATCGTAATCCCGATGGGAAATGATGTTATATAATAAATAACAGTTGCCAGACCGCTGACTCCACCGGCAGCAATTTTATTTGGAACCAGAAACACAGTTAAAGCCAGGGCAATCAAAAAAGAACCAGCTGTGATTCCCAGATAATCGATAATTGTTCTTTTTTTCAAATTATCTCCCCCTTATAACTTCTCTCCCTGTTAAAAATTAATCTCAACTAAAATATTCTGCTTTGATTACTAAAAATATAAATTTAGGCAGAGACAACATTCTGCCCAAACGAGATGGTTCCTGCAGCAGTCTGTAAAACCACTCTAAAGCAGCCTTCTGCATCCAGAGGGGGGCTCGATTTACCTCTCCGGCCAGCACATCAAAACTGCCGCCAACTGTAACTGCAGCACCCACGTTTAATTTCTTTAAATTATTATCCAGAAATTTTT
>JAXKWB010000136.1:0-5894 GCA_036172385.1 Halanaerobiales bacterium
TTATTCTACTTGCCAGTCTCTTAATTTTAGCAGCCAGCTTTTTTCTGGCAGTGACCTTTGGAGCAGCTGACATTTCCGCAGCTCAGGTCTGGCAGGCCCTAACTGCATCCGGAACTGGAGATGATATTTTAATTATCCAGGAAATCCGGCTGCCCCGGGCAGTAGCAGCTGTAATTGTTGGAGCAGCTCTGGCAGTGGCTGGAGCTATCATGCAGGGAATGACCAGAAATCCCCTGGCTGATCCTGGTCTATTTGGTCTTACTGCAGGAGCAAATGCAGCTCTGGCTCTGGCAATTGCACTTTTTCCTGCTCTAAATTATTTTGGGAATATACTTGCCAGTTTTATCGGAGCAGCAGTGGGAGCCGGGCTGGTATTTGGAGTTGCTTCTCTGAACAAAAAAGGATTTTCTCCTTTTAGAATTGTACTGGCAGGTTCTGCAGTCTCCACCTTTCTTTATGCCCTGGCAAAGGGAATAGGACTCTATTTCCAGATTTCAAAAGATGTCTCAATGTGGACTGCAGGTGGACTGGTTGGTATCTCCTGGACACAGCTCAAACTGATAATTCCTTTTGTGCTGGTCGGCCTGACAGCTGCTTTTTTTCTGTCTAGACAGCTAACTATTCTCAGTTTAAAAGAGGAAATTGCGGTTGGTCTGGGACAGAATATCTTTAGAATTAAGGTGCTTTTATTTATTATTATCATTGTTCTGACCGGAGCTTCGGTTGCCCTGGTTGGAAATATAGTCTTTTTAGGGTTAATGATTCCTCATATTGTGCGGGCAGCTGTGGGTAGAGATTACCGCTTTGTTCTGCCGCTTTCTGCACTCTCAGGTTCTGCTTTTATGCTGCTGGCTGATCTGCTGGCAAGAACCATCAATGCTCCCTATGAAACTCCAGTTGTAGCAGTTGTTGCCATGCTGGGACTTCCGTTCTTTTTAATAATTGTCAACAAAAGGAGAAGAGATTTTGCATGATCCATCCAGAGACTATTAAAAGACAGCGTTCAATTATTTTTATATTATTTTTTCTTATCCTGGCTACAGTTATCTTCAGCCTGGGACTGGGGACTTCTCAATTATCTTTCAGCAGAATAATTCCTGTTTTATTAGGCCAGGGAAACTTTAAGGAAAATTTTGTCCTATTTTCTATTCGGCTGCCCCGGGTGATTATAACTTTACTGGCGGGGATGGCACTGGCTCTTTCGGGCTCAATTCTGCAGGGATTAAGCAGAAATGATCTGGCTGATCCAGGCATTATTGGTATTAATTCTGGAGCTGGATTCGCAGTGGCCCTATTTTTTCTTTACTTTCCTTTG
Source organism: Halanaerobiales bacterium (assembly GCA_036172385.1). Lineage (GTDB taxonomy): Bacteria > Bacillota > Halanaerobiia > Halanaerobiales > Halanaerobiaceae > Halanaerobium. The sequence goes on from JAXKWB010000136.1 coordinate 1,316, forward strand.
CAGGTGGGATCCTTTATTTATCTGCTGCCACTGGTGGCATTTGCAGGAGCATTAATAACTGCTATCTTAATATATTTTTTCTCCTATGATCGTAATTCTGGTTTGAAACCAATTAAATTGATTTTAGTTGGAGTTGGTTTTTCTACCGCTTTATCGGGAGCGATGATGGTTTTGATTTCATCTGCTGATCGTTCTAAAGTTGAATTTATCTCTCGCTGGCTGGCCGGCGATATCTGGGGAACAGACTGGCCCTTTGTTCTCGCACTTTTACCCTGGCTTTTAATACTGCTGCCGGCAGCCTTATATATGTCTAATCGCCTGAATATACTGGCCCTGGGCAATTCTATTGCTGTAGGAGTCGGTATGAGAGTAGAAAAAGAACAGGCGCTTTTACTTGCGATTGCCGTTGGTCTGGCCGCTGCTTCTGTCTCTGTGACTGGGGGAATTGCCTTTGTCGGTTTAATGGCACCACATATAGCTAAAACTCTAATCGGGAAGAGACATCAGCTTTTTATGCCAATAGCTATCCTGATAGGTGGCTGGCTGCTGCTTCTGGCTGATACGATTGGTCGCAATATCTTTCAGCCTCAGGGTGTAGCAGCTGGAATAATGGTGGCTGTGATTGGGGCCCCTTATTTTATTTATCTGCTGACTCAGAATTAGAAATTATTATTTCAAATTGAATAGATTCAATAATTAAATATATTTAATATGATATTAAAGCTCTTGAGCCAGATTTCTGGTTTGAGAGTTTTTTATTTTTCCATTGACAAAAACTTACAATATCATATACTTATATATAAACATAAGACCACAAAATTAATAAAAAGGAGAATCAGAATAATGGTTGAAAATAATAAAGCAGTAGAAATTATTAATTTAGAAAAATCATATGGGTCTCTCAAAGCTGTTGCTGGAATATCTTTTTATGTTAAAAAAGGTCAGATATTTACACTTTTAGGGCCAAATGGGGCTGGAAAAACTACCACGATAGAAATACTTGAAGGGCTAAAAGAAAAAGATGGTGGAGAAATAATATTTTTTGGAGAAACAGTAGCTAAGATTTCGAGAAAAGAAAAAGAAGAGATCGGAGTTCTGCTGCAGAAAAATAACTATATAGAAAAAATAAAAGTGAAAGAGATTCTCAAAATGTTCAGTTCTTTTTACAAAAAATCACTTTCTACGAGTGATATTCTCAAGAAAATTGCTCTGGAGGATAAAAAAGATTCTTTTGTAGAAAATCTTTCGGGTGGACAACAGCAGCGCCTATCTATAGGGCTTGCTTTAATCAATGATCCCAAAATTCTATATCTTGATGAACCAACAACCGGGCTTGACCCTCAGGCAAGACGAAAATTATGGGGTTTAATAAAAGATTTGAAAAAAGCTGGTAAAACAATCTTTTTAACAACTCATTACATGGAGGAAGCAGAAAGACTATCAGATTATGTCTATATCATGGATCAGGGTAAAATCATTGCAGACGGCAGCCCGGAAAATCTAATTGATAATTTGGGTAAAGAAAATGTAATCGTTTTTGCAAAAACTAGTTTTGCAGATTCAGCAATTGAAGAGCTGCAGGAGACTTATCCAGGACTAAAGATAACAGAGACTGAGATTTCTATTTATGTTAAAGATCTTTCTTCTTCCCTGACTGAGTTGATTAACTGGGCAGGTGAAAAAGAAGTTGAAATTGATAATTTGAAAATTAGAAGACCAAATCTGGAAGATGTCTTTATAGAGTTAACAGGAAAGGGGCTGCGTGACTGATGGGAGCTATAAGAAGTATTTTTTTACAGCATCTGCGGCAGCACTTACGAGATAAATATTCAATTTTTTGGAACCTGATTTTTCCATTGATTATAATGACTATTCTGGTTCTTATTTTTGGAGGCCAGATTGAGGAAAATGTAACTTTTAGAATTAGTATAGTCAGTCCAGAAGTTGAAGAAAGCACTGCTGATAATAGTTATCCAGCAATAATTAATACCGTATTTGAATCAATAGAAGCTTCCGAAGAAAGCCGCTGGTTTCAATTTTATAGAAAAGAAGAAAATCAAAGCAGATCAAATTTTTTGCAGGAAGAAAGAAAAAAACTTGAGCAGGGTGAGAGAGAGTTAGTTTTAGTAATTCCGGAAGTAGAATGGGGCGAAAAAGTTCAATTAGAAATTCATCGCCAGCCGCAAAGACAGCTTTCTCTTATCGCGGCAGATGTGATTACAAGTATTATTAATGAATTAAATAAGGAGATCAATATAACAGAGGGGAATATTAGCAGAGATGAGCTGATAAATGTAAGCAGCAGAGAAATAGCGATAATGGAATCTGAAAGCAGAAGTGACTTTTCATTTGCAGAATTTTTAGTACCCGGAATTATACTTTTTAGTTTTTTAATTTCAGGTCTTGAAATTTTTGTAGAAAAGATCTCGTCTATGAGAGCCAGAGGAATTCTTAAAAGATATTTTGCAACTCCTTTAAAAGCGGTTGAATATTTTAGTGGGATACTTGGTTTTATTATTCTACTTTCAAGTACCCAGGTCGTTTTAATTTATGGTTGGGCTAAAATATTTTTTGATATCAATCTGGCAATTTTCAGACCAAAATTTATATTTTATATGCTGTTTTCTCTGATTGTTTCTATTGCTCTCGGCTTTTTACTTTTATCAATAGTTAAAAACAAGGAGTCAGTTGGGGTAGTAACTCAGGCTGTGATTTATCCGATGGCTTTTTTGGGTGGAATGTTCTTTGAAGTTTCTAATTTGTCAGGAGTTATATCTCTGGCAGCAAAAATAAATCCGATGTACTATTTGGTTAATGGAATGCGAGATGCTCTGGGGATTTATCCAAGTCCGACTCCGGTTCTGTTAAATATTCTTGTTCCTGCTATCTGGATGTTTGGCTCAATTATTATTTCAAGCTATAAATTCAGCTGGAATCCTGGAGGTGAATCTTAATGTTAAAACAGTATCTAAATAATACGAAAACTTTAACTTTGAGTTTTCTGCGCAATAAGGAGACTATATTTTTTGTGCTTTTACTGCCGTTTTTATTTATGTTGATTTTTGGTTCACTTTACAGTGGTAGTGATCAGAGCCAGCCTGATAGATTGCTTATTTATTATAGTGATCAGGCAACAATTGAGCAGGATAAATTAGAAGAGGTAATAAATGAAAACCAGAGTTTAACTTTTCAATATGTTTCCAGTCTGGAAGTGGGAGAGGAGCTTTTAAGAAATTATGAGGCAGAAGCTCTACTAATTGTTGGTGATAACAGTCTGGAATTTGCCTTTAATCCTGCCAGAATTCAGGATAATCCAGCTCTGGAGCAGCAGGCTTATTCAATTGCCAGAGAAATTAATTTAAGAGAAAATAATCTAAATGAATATTTAGAAACAGTAATTATTGATACAGAATCTGCAACTACAGCTCCGGCAGCAGGTTCAACTCAATTTTTATCATTATTTCCCGGCTTGATTGCTTTAGGACTTGCTTCTTCGGGATTATTTGTTATAGTCGAGGTTTTTATCTATTATAAAGAAAAGGGAGTTTTAAAACGGATGGCAGCAGCTCCTATCAACAAAAATGCTTTTGTTCTGGCCCTGATAACAAGCAGGATGCCGGCATCAATTTTAAGCATGTTTTTAATTCTGGCTGCCAGCAGAATTATTTTTGGAGTTAGTTTTGCAATCAACTGGCTGCTGTTTATCCCTTATATCTTTATTGGAACAGTTATTATGATGGGATTTGGTGCTTTAATAACCCTGTTTTTCAAAACAGCAGATAGTGCTTTTCAGGCTGCTAGTATTTTACTGACTATTATGATCTTTTTTTCCGGAATCTATTTTCCAATAGAATTTCTACCTTCATATTTTCAGAGCTTAAGCCGTTTTCTGCCGCTAACCTATCTTGCCCGGGGATTACAGCAGATTATGGGAGTCAGTCAATTAAAACCATTCAACTTAGCTTTAGAAACCGGTGGATTATTGATATTATCAATAATTTTGATTATTATAGTTGCTAAAAAGAGCCGCTGGGCAGCTAAATAAAATCTGCTTTATATTCTCTCAAATATTTTTTAACTGCTTTGTGAGCTAAGATTCCAGAAAGGAGATAGGATAGAGCAAGGGCCCCAAAGATTCCTCCAATTCCGATTAAATTAGACCCCAGATAAGCAAGCGGTATATAAAGGATAAAAGTCTGAGTAAATATTAATAAAGCAGCATGTACGGGTTTATTTAGAACATTTAAGATGGTAGAATTAATTTTTAATATGCCCTGAAAACCATAAGTGAAAGACACAATTAATAAATATTTAACTACCGTATCTATTACCTCGGGATTAGAGTTAAAGATTCTGGCAACCGGTTCAGCAAAAACAACTAAAATTACTGCAATTGTGATACCAATCAGCAGTGAAAAAAGTTCTCCAAATTTAAAACCCTTATCTACTCTTTTAAATAATTTTGAACCAAGGTTTTGACCGATAAAGGGACCTATAACTGAATTTAAGGCCATTATAAATGACATTGCAAAAAATTCAATTTTAGTTGCTACTCCAAAGCCTGCAACTATATTTACAC
>JAXKWB010000137.1:0-18526 GCA_036172385.1 Halanaerobiales bacterium
ATTTAGAATACCACATTAGGAGGTTTATTGTTTTGCATAAGAATTTACAGGCTGTAGTTGAAGCAAAATTAGTTGGCTATCTTGCAGAAAGCGTTAAAAAGGCAATTTATGATGGGGAATTGGATTTAGATCAGGTACCGGAAGTGTCTGTTGAGATTCCTCGTGAAAAAGAACACGGTGATTATGCTACTAATCTGGCTATGATTACAGCAGGGAAAGCCGGTATGAACCCGCGAAAAATAGCGGAAATTATTATTGAGAATCTGGAGGCACCAGAGGTAGAGGATGTTTCTATTGCTGGCCCGGGTTTTATCAATTTTAAGTTAAATAATGACTGGCTCTATGATAATTTAAGGCTGATCATTGGTCTTGGTGAAGATTATGGAAAGATAGATCAGGGTAAAGGAAAAAGGGTACAAATTGAATTTGTGTCTGCAAATCCAACCGGACCTCTTCATGTTGGCCACAGTCGGGGTGCTGTTGTTGGTGATGTTACAGCTTCTATAATGGAAGCTGCAGGTTATGATGTAGAAAGAGAATATTATATAAATGATGCAGGTAACCAGATGGATATTCTTGCACAGTCTACACTGCTTCGCTACAAAGAAATACTGGGCCATGATATTGAGATGCCTGAAGACGTATATGCAGGTGATTATGTTATAGAAATTGCAGAAGATCTCTATAAATTACATGGAGATGAAATTTTAAATAAGTCAGAGCAAAAACAGCTAGAAGTCTGCAGAGAATATGCATATCAGGAAATGCTTAAAAATATAGAAGAAGATTTAAAAGATTTTGGCATAAAATTTGACAGCTGGTTCAGTGAGCGCACACTTCATCCTGATAAAATTAATGAGGCAGTTGCAAAATTAAGAGCCAAAGGATATATCTACGAAGAAGAGGATGCACTCTGGTTTAAATCTACTGATTTCGGTGATGATAAAGATAGAGTAGTCATTAAATCAGACCAATCTCCTACTTATCTAGCTGCAGATATAGCCTATCATTTAGATAAACTCGAAAGAGGTTTTGATAAATTAATCAATGTCTGGGGAGCAGATCACCACGGCTATATTCCGAGAATGAAAGCGGTTATCGAAGCTTTTGGTTATGATAGAGATACATTAGAAGTAATTGTAGTGCAGATGGTAACACTACTCAGAAAAGGCAAAAAAATGCCGATGTCCAAAAGGGCAGGAAGTTTTGTTACAATGAAAGATGTTAATCAGGAAGTAGGTACTGATGCTGCAAGATATTATTATATAATGCGCAGCACAGACAGCCACCTTGATTTTGATCTAGAACTTGCCAAAGAAGAATCCACAAATAATCCGGTGTATTATGTGCAGTATGCACATGCAAGAATCCACAGCATTATAGATAATGCTGAGGTAGATGGTTCAGATGAAGATTTAGATCTGCTTCAGGATCCGGCAGAGATAGAGCTGATGAAAATGCTTGCTAAATATCCAGAAGAAATTAAATTAAGTGCAGAATCAAGACAGCCTCATCATTTAACAAGTTATGCCTATGATTTAGCAACAGCTTTCCATGCTTTCTATAACAACTGTCGAGTGAATACAGAAGATATTCAGCTTTCTAAAGCAAGGCTTTATTTAGTTGATGCATCACGTCAGGTGCTGAAAAATGTTTTAACTCTGCTTGGAATAAGTGCCCCAGCAGAAATGTAATTAACAAAACTTGGAGGAGATAGTAAAATGACGAAGTATATTTTTGTGACAGGAGGAGTTGTATCTGCGCTTGGTAAAGGTATTACAGCTGCTTCTCTAGGTAGATTACTTAAGAGCAGAGGCTTAGAAATAAGCATTCAAAAATTTGATCCCTATATTAACTATGATCCTGGAACCATGAGCCCTTATCAGCATGGAGAGGTATTTGTGACCGATGATGGTGCAGAAACCGATCTGGATTTAGGACATTATGAGCGCTTTATCGATACCAATCTGAGTCAGAACAATAATGTTACAACAGGAAAGATTTACGGTTCAGTAATTCGCAAAGAGCGACGCGGTGATTATCTGGGAGCAACCGTTCAGGTAATTCCTCATATTACAGATGAGATAAAAGATAGAATCACGAGAGTTGGAAGAGAGACAAATGCAGATGTTGTACTCACAGAAATAGGTGGTACTGTTGGAGATATAGAGAGTCTGCCTTTTTTAGAGGCGATCAGACAGCTGAAAAATGATCTTGGCTCTGATAATATTTTGTACATCCACTGTACCCTGGTTCCTTACCTGGCCGCTGCGGGTGAATTAAAGACCAAACCAACCCAGCACAGCATCAAAGAGATGAGGAGCATCGGTATTCAACCCGATATAGTAGTCTGCCGCTCGGATAGAGAATTGACCCAGGAAGTAAAAGATAAAATTTCACTATTTGGTAATGTAGAAAAAGAAGATGTAATTCAGCTAGAAGATGCCGAACATATTTATGAAGTACCATTAATGCTCGAAAAAGAGGGTATGGCTGAAAATGTAATTTCTAAATTAAAACTGGAAGAAAAAGTACATCAGCCCGAATTAGAAAACTGGGTTGAACTGGTAAAAAAGATAAAAGATCGAGATCACCAGGTGACAGTTGGTATTGTTGGTAAATATGTTGAATTACCTGATGCTTACATAAGTATAGCAGAATCGTTTACTCATGCTGGCATAAAAAATAATACCGAGGTAAACATTGAATATGTATATGCAGAAGAATTGGAAGATTGTACAACTATAAATGAAAAACTTAAAGACCTGGATGGTATTTTAGTTCCCGGAGGATTTGGAGACAGAGGAATAGAAGGTAAACTTGAAGCTGTAAGATATGCAAGAGAGAACAATGTTCCATATTTCGGAATCTGTCTCGGCATGCAGTGTGCAGTCATTGAGTTTGCACGTAATGTTTTAGATTTAGAAACTGCAAACAGCTCTGAGTTTAATGCTAAAAGTTCTGATCCAGTTATTGCATTAATGCCTGACCAGCATGATGTGGAAGATATGGGTGGAACAATGAGACTGGGTCTTTATCCATGTAAGTTAACTGAGGGTAGTATAAGCAGAGAATCATATCAAGAAGAAGTTATTTATGAGCGCCACAGACACCGCTATGAATTCAATAATCAATATCGCGATAAGATGAAAGATCAGGGGATGATTTTAAGTGGTTTATCTCCAGATGAAAGACTTGTAGAAATAATAGAAATTCCGGACCATCCCTGGTTTGTTGGAGTACAGTTTCATCCAGAATTCAAATCGCGTCCAAATAGACCACATCCTTTATTTGTGAGCTTTATTAAAGCAGTTTTAGATAATAAAAATTAGAAAAATAGGGGGAAAAAGAATGGGAGGAGAATTTATTAAGTGCGAGTTTGATGCTCCATTAGCGACAGTTAAGATTGATCGCCCTGAAGTATTAAATGCTTACAATGCTCAACTTTTAGATGAATTACATCAAACTCTAAAAGATATCTTCGCACGTGATGATCTGGGAGCAGTTATTTTAACCGCAGCCGGCACAAAGGCTTTTTCTGTTGGTGGAGACATTGACTATCTGGAAAAATTGAACAGTCAGCAGGCCGAAGAACTTTCCAAAAAAGGCAAGGCGATTTGTGATTTGATCGAGTCAAGCTGTCCTGTTGTAATAGCAGCTATTGATGGTTATGCTCTCGGTGGTGGAATGGAGCTCACCCTGGCATGTGATATCAGACTAGCTACAACCAGAGCCAGGTTTGGACAGCCAGAAGTTAAACTAGGTATCATACCGGCATTTGGAGCAACTCAACGACTTCCACGATTAATAGGGGTTGGAGAAGCAAAGGAATTATTGTTTACAGGAGATATCATTGATGCTACTTTAGCCTATGAACTTGGTTTAATAAATAAAGTAGTAACTCCACGCTCACTTTTATCAACAGCAAGAGAACTTGCATTAGAGATAACAGATCGCTCTGCAAAAGCAGTTACGATGATTAAAAAGTCTATTAATAAAGGATATCTTAATGGTGTAAAGTCAGGTTATGACTATGAAAATGAAGCTTTTGCGGAATGTTTCAAAACTGAAGAACATAGAATCAGGATCAGAGAAATTCAGAGGATTGTAAAAGAAGATAATAATTAAACAGCCTTTATTTAATCTAGTTTTCTCAAATCAAAAAAGGGTTTTTTATGATAATAGAGAATAATTAGATTAAGGAGGTGAAGACCTGGCCTTGATTTAAACAGGCCGGGCTGATTATGGTAATTAAATTTTCTACAGCAGTAGCTCTAAGTTGTCCTGCCTGTGGTTGTCTAGAAAAAGAAGAGGTCAATATATTTGAACTTCCTCTGGGTGAATTAAAACAGCTTAAGTGCAGCTGTGGTGCAGATAAAGCTTCATTATTGAGAAAAGCAAACTCTTACATAGAAATATATTATTTCTGCTTAAACTGTAATCAGGCCCATAAAATGGTCATCTCCCCTGAGAAATTCTGGCATTCTCAGAATCTTAATTCTCTTCCCTGTAAGGAAGAAGGTCTAAACCCTGGTTATTTTGGTCCACCAGAAAAAGTGACTAAAGAAATAAGGAAAGAAAAAGAAGAATTAAACCTGATGGCAGAAGAACTTGGATTTGATGATTTTAAAAATCCAGAAATTATGCTTCAGGCATTAGATATTATTGATGATCTTGCACTAAAGAGTTCAATTTGCTGTGAATGCGGCAGTGAAGATATCAATATAGAATTATTTTCTGATAGAATTCAATTAATATGTAATAACTGCAGTACACATTTAAATATCTCAGCCTCTGATAATTATGATTTAGAGAAACTGAGGCATCTAAATAGTATAGAACTGCATAATGTTCAGGGAGAATCAAATGATGATTCTCTAGATCCCTGGATGAATTTATAGAAACTAACATCAATATAGGAGGCAATAATTATGAATTTAGTACCAATGGCTGATATTTTACAGGATGCACATAAAAGAACATATGCTGTAGGTGGATTTAATATTAACAATATGGAATTTCTACAGGGAATTATTAGAGGAGCAGAAGAACTCAACTCACCTTTAATTCTTCAGGCAAGTGAAGGTGCAATTCGCTACATAGGTATGGATTATGTAATTAAAATGGTAGAAGCAGCAACTGCACATACTTCAATTCCGGTTGCACTGCATTTAGATCACGGTAGCAGTTTTGAAAGTATTATGAACTGCATTAGAGCAGGATTTTCATCTGTTATGATAGATGCTTCAAAAAACTCATTTGAAGATAATATTGCTCTTACTAAAAAAGTGGTTGAAGCAGCTCACAGTGTAGGAGTTAGTGTAGAAGCAGAGTTAGGTACAATTGGCGGTACTGAAGATGATCATACAGTAGAAGAAAAAGATGCTATGTATACAGATCCTGATCAGGCAAAAGAATTTGTTGAAGCAACAGGAGTAGATGCATTAGCTATCGCAATCGGTACAGCTCATGGTGTTTATGAAGGTGAACCAGAATTAGATTTTGAAAGACTGGATAAAATCAAGCAGTTAATAGATATGCCAGTAGTATTACATGGGGCATCCGGTATTTCAGCAGAAGATCTCAAGACAGGTGTTAAGTATGGAGTTAACAAGGTTAATGTAAATACGGATTTCCAGCAGTCATTTACCGCTAAGATCAAAGAAATTTTTGAAGAAAAACCGGCACTTTATGATCCGCGCAAATACTGTGGTCCAGGTAGAGACGCAATCACTGCGAAGGTAAAAGAAAAAATAAAGATACTTGGCAGTAACGATAAAGCCTGGTAAATAAATCTTAAATAAAAATAAAAAGGGGAGAATTTCCAGCTGGATGTTTTCCCTTATTTTATTGATAAACCAGGAATAATTTTAAATATCGGGAATAAGAAATTCTAAACTATCTCGATGGATTTAAATTAAAATTTATTAGTATTCATCTTTAAATAGTTCTGATAGACTTAATTAAAAAAAGGAGTTTAAATTGACACAAATCTGGCTAGAATTTACATTAATGGCGCTTATAATAATAGTTGCTGGTACATATCTTTCAAAGTTTGGTGATATGATTTCTGATAAAACCGGACTTGGGCATGCTTTTATTGGTGTTGTTTTAATTGCGGTTGCCACATCATTGCCCGAGCTTGTTACAAGCATAACTTCAGCTGTGGTAGATGCACCTGATATTGCGGTTGGTAATGCTTTTGGGAGCAACACATTCAATTTAGCTATTCTGGCTTTTGCAGATCTCCTGCAGGGTAAAGGCCCTCTTTTACTTCAGGTTAACTACAGTCATGTTCTTTCCGGCCTTTTGGGTATTCTACTTTCAGCTTTAGCAGTATTCAGCCTAATTATTTCACATTTCATGAATTTAAATCTCAGTATTTTCGGTATTGGAATTGACAGTATTATTTTAATAATTACATATCTGCTCGGGATGAGGCTTATTTATCGTTATGATAAAAAGAATCCACTTGATAAAGATGAACTACCAAGGGAAGACCAAAACCCTGAATACACTTTAAATAGAGCTGTTGGGGGTTTTATTGTCTGTGCAGTTATAATTGTTTTTAGTGGGGTTCGCCTAACAGTTAGTGCCAACCAGATCGCTCTTTTCACAGGTATTGATCAGAGTTTTATTGGAACCATTCTAGTAGCGGCTGTAACCTCTTTACCTGAACTTGTAGCAACAATTTCTGCCATAAAAATTAATGCATATAATATGGCAATCGGGAATGTATTTGGCAGTAATATATTCAATATGACGGTGATATTTTTTGCCGATATATTTTATCGTCCGGGAATTCTGCTGATAGATGCAAAAATTGTCCATATAGTTACAGCAATGGTCGGGATTGTAATGTCAACAGTTATCTTAATCGGATTATTTTATAGATCAAGAAAATCATTTTTACTTATGGGCTGGGACTCGATAGCAGCTGGAGTAGTTTATTTTCTAGGAGCTTATCTGCTTTTTCAGCTCGGAATAAATATAGTTTAGTATCTAAATTAGCCACAGTCTCCATTTACGGATACACTGCATAAAATCATGGCTTGACTTATTATATCAGTAATTAAACTTTTATTTAGTCAAGCTATTCCATGATTTTATTTGCTTAATCCTATTCCGGACTGAAGTGCTAATTTAGAAACTAAACTCTGGACGTTTAACATAAACATAACTGTAAAATTCTAGTTTGAAAAAACTGTTTACAGTCTCCACGACGGCAAAAGTGCGATAAATTAATGATTTGTCCAAATGAAGCAGTGGTTGTTTGGGATGAATGGGGACAAATTGATACATCAATTTATCTTCTTACTGCCTGTTCCGGAATTAAATGCTGATTTAACATATCAAAAATTCTTTACTTAATCGAGACAAGATCAGAAAGGTTGATTAATTTGTTGAATATTAGTGAATTAGAAAGAAAAACAATAACAGAGCTTCACGAAATAGCAAAAGAGATGGATGTTTCTGGCTATTCGCAGATGCGAAAAAAAGATCTTATTTTTGCTATTTTAAAAAAAGGAACTGAACAGGGAGGCCATATTTTTGCGGAGGGTGTGCTCGAGATTATCCAGAATGAAGGTTATGGATTCTTAAGACCCTCCAAATATATTCCTTCAAGTGATGACATATATATATCTGCTTCTCAGATCAGGCGTTTCGATCTCCGCACAGGAGATGTAGTGTCAGGTCAGGTAAGAGAACCTAAGGAAAACGAAAAATATTTCGCCATCCTTAGAATTGAAGCAGTTAATTACCAGGATCCCGAAAAGGCAAGGGAAAGGGCATATTTTGAAGACCTTACTCCTCTTTATCCAGAAGAAAGGTTTAAACTTGAGTATCATAAAAATGGTATATCTACCCGTTTTATTGATCTCATTTCTCCAATTGGTAAAGGCCAGCGTGGTCTTTTAGTTTCTCCCCCAAAAGCCGGGAAAACAGTTCTTCTCAAAAAAATAGCAAACAGTATCCGGGCAAACTATCCTGAAAGCAAAATGATGATTTTATTAATAGATGAGAGACCGGAAGAAGTAACAGATATGAGGCGTTCGGTTGATGCAGAAGTTATTAGTTCAACTTTTGATGAACCACCAGAAGAACATATTCAGGTGGCTAAACTTGTTTTAGAAAAAGCAAAAAGACTTGTTGAACACAAATATGATGTAGTTATTCTTCTGGATAGTATTACCCGACTTGCAAGGGCCGCCAATGTTACAATACCGCCAAGTGGCAGAACACTTTCTGGTGGACTTGATCCTACAGCAATGCATTTCCCAAAAAGATTTTTTGGTGCTGCTAGAAATATTGAGGAAGGCGGCAGCCTTACAATAATTGCTACCTCTTTAGTTGATACAGGAAGCAGAATGGATGATGTAATTTACGAAGAATTTAAAGGTACAGGAAATATGGAGCTTCATTTAAACAGAAGGCTTGCAGAAAGAAGAATATTCCCAGCAATTGATATCAATCGCTCCGGTACCAGAAAAGAAGAAATGCTGCTTGATGAAAAAGAACTGGAAATCATCTGGAAACTGCGTCAGCAGACTGCAGATTTAAGTGATTATGAGATAAGCAGTACTTTTATCAAACAGCTAAAAAATACCAAAAATAATGAAGAACTTTTAAAAACACTGGAAAAAATATTTAGCAGTTAATTTGCTTGCATAGCTTAAATTGCTGTGTTATAATATACTCTAGCTTGAGAAGTATGCCTATATACCGGTTGAATGATAGATGTTTAATCGGTTTAAAAAATAATTATGTATGCAAGAGAGGTGATATAGATGCGTGAAGGAATCCACCCCGAAGTAAAAGAAACAACAGTAACCTGTGCCTGCGGCGAGGTTTATCATACAAAATCTACTAAAGATAATATAAGGGTTGAAGTATGTTCTAGCTGTCATCCATTCTATACAGGAAAACAGCGTAAAGCCAAAAAAGGTGGTCGTGTCGAAAGATTTAACAAAAAATATGGGATTTCAGAAGAGTCAGAAGAAGATTCTGAATAACAAAGATCAGGAATCCTTTTTTTCTGCTGCAGGGCTTAATAGCTCTGCTTTTTTTTTAGAAATTTTTCATAGATTATTTTCAACTTAGATTTACTTGAAAATAATCTAATTTACTAAAAAATTAAACACAACTTTAATCTTTGATGAGGTGACTTGATGTATAAGATAACAAAAAGCGGCTGGATTGAAGTCATTACCGGTCCGATGTATTGTGGAAAAAGCGAAGAATTAATTAGACGCCTGCGCAGGGTTAAAATTGCAAAACAGAAAATTAAAGTATTTAAACCAGTTATTGATAACCGCTATAATAAAAATGATGTTGTTTCTCACAGTGGAGACAGTATAGAGGCAGTTCCAGTAGATCATCCAGAAGAAATTCTAGAAAAAATCAATGATTCTATTGATGTGGTAGGAATAGATGAAGCTCAGTTTTTCCATCAGGATATTGTAGAAATTTGTGAAGACCTTGCTGATAGTGGAACAAGAGTAATAGCTGCTGGTCTGGACCGCAATTTTCGTGGTGAACCATTTGGACCTATGCCCGAGCTGATGGCAAGAGCAGAATATGTAGATAAACTGCATGCTATCTGTATTCAGTGTGGTGAACCGGCAAGTAGAACTCAGCGGTTAATAGATGGTGAGCCTGCAGCATATGATGATCCGGTAGTTTTGATTGGAGCTCAAGAGGTATATGAGGCCCGATGCAGAAGCTGTCACGCAGTAAAAGGAGAATAATTCCTCCTAAAATTAATGAGGTGAATAAAAATGTTTGATTTAGAAGAAAAACTGGATGAGCTTTTAGAGAAATATCAAAAGCTAAATTCAAAGCTCAGTGATCCAGAAATTATAAATGATAGCAGTAGATACCAAAAGCTGCTCAGAAAACATGCGAAACTGAAAAAAATTGTAGAAAAATATAAAGAATATAAGAAAGTAAAGCAGGGGATAGAAGAAGCAGAAGAAATGATTGAGCTTGATGACGATCCTGAGGTACAGGAACTTGCTGAAATGGAAATTCAGGAACTTAAACCTAAAATGGAAAGACTTGAAGAAAAACTTCCTATAATGCTGCTCCCTGATGATCCTAATGATGAGAAAAATGTTATCGTAGAGATAAGATCAGGTGCCGGAGGAGATGAAGCCGCATTATTTGCAGCAGACCTTTACAGAATGTATTCCCGTTATGCGGAGAACAACGGCTGGAGGGTAGAAGTAATGAATGCAAATGCTTCTGGAGTTGGTGGATATAAAGAAATCATCTTTACAGTAGAGGGTGAAGATGTATTTAAACACCTTAAATATGAGAGTGGTGTACACAGAGTTCAGCGTGTTCCTTCAACTGAATCCAGCGGCAGGATCCATACTTCAACTGCTACAGTAGCAGTATTACCGGAAGCAGAAGAAGTTGATATAGATATTGATCCAAATGATCTTCGGATAGATGTTTACCGCTCAAGTGGACCTGGTGGTCAGAGTGTAAACACAACAGATTCTGCTGTAAGAATCACTCATGTTCCTACAGATCTCACGGTTTCCTGTCAGGATGAAAAATCACAGCATAAAAACAAGTCAAAGGCGATGCGCATTTTAAGAGCCAGGCTGCAGGAGAAAAAAGAACAGGAAAAACAGAAAGAAAGAGCAGAAGCAAGAAAATCTCAGGTTGGAACAGGTGATAGAAGTGAGAAGATCCGCACTTATAACTTCCCACAGGGTAGAGTAAGTGACCACAGAATTAATTTAACACTTCACCAGCTTGATAAAATATTAGATGGAGATTTAGCTCCGGTTATCGATGAATTAATTGAGGAGGATAATCTCAAAAGATTGGAGAAGGTTTAAGCGTGAATATAAAAGAAATTCTCAATAGAACAGATGAATTTCTCTCAGAAAGAGGAATAGAAAGTTCACGTCTGGATGCAGAAGTGCTGCTGGCAGATCTGCTTGATATAGAGAGAATTAATTTATATGTTAAATTTGATTATCCATTAAAAAATTCTGAACTGAAAGAATACAGAGAAAGAATAACAAAAAGGGCTAAAAGAATACCCGTAGCTTATATAATTGGCAGAAAAGAATTTATGTCACTCGAATTTGATGTAAATGAAAATGTGCTGATTCCACGTCCAGAAACAGAAAATCTGGTTGAGGAAATTATCAGTTACTGCAGAGATAATGAACTTCAGGATGTTCAAATTATAGATATCGGCACCGGTAGTGGAGCTGTGGCTGTGAGTCTGGCCCATTATCTACAAGACGCAAAGGTGGTAGGGGTCGATATTTCTAAAGAAGCAGTAAAGACAGCCAGAAAGAATGCTGAAAAATTCGAACTGGAAGATCGGTTGAGTATAGTTAACAGTGATCTTCTGGAAGGTTTTATAAAAAGAGATATTACAGGGATAGATATAATAGTATCAAATCCACCCTATATATCAGATTCCGAAATGGAGGAACTACCTCCAGAAGTAAAAAAAGAACCAGAAACAGCATTAAAGGCGGGCAGAGAAGGTCTGGACTTTTATAAAAAATTAATACCACAATCCAGTGAGGTTTTAAAAGATGGTGGAAAGATTTTTCTTGAGATAGGCAGCTCACAGGCTGAAGCAGTAAAAGAGCTCTTTTCTGATAAATGGAAGGATATTGAAGTTATAAAAGACTATGCAGACCATGACAGAATTATTACTGCAGTTTATAGAGAGAATCATGAAGGAGAACAACAAAAAAATGGAATATCAGACAGAAGTCGTTAAAGCTGAATATCCGGGTGAACTAAACAGCAGGATTTTGAAAGAAAAAGGTATGGATTTAATTAAAGAATTAAAAAAAGATCCTGCTGTTATTAAAGCTGCAGAACTTCTTAAAAAAGGAGAGATAACTGCCCTGCCGACTGAAACCGTATATGGACTGGCTGCAGATGCAATGAACACAGAAGCTGTAAAAAAGATATTTGCTGCCAAAGGCAGACCACAGGATAATCCTCTTATAGTTCATATTGGTGAAAAAAAACAGCTCACCTTTTTGGTTGATGGTGAAATTTCACTTAAGGCACAGATGCTTATCGATAGATTCTGGCCTGGCCCACTGACAATAATTTTTAAAAAAAGCTCTCTTGTCCCAGATATAACATCTGCAGGCCTTGACACAGTTGCAGTTAGAATGCCCGCACATCCATTAATCCTGGCAGTTATGCAGTTGAGTGAACTTGCTCTGGCTGCTCCAAGTGCAAATACATCTGGCTATCCAAGCCCAACCAGTGCAGAACATGTTTACAGTGATCTTAATGGTAAAATACCGCTTATTATTGATGGCGGAAGTTCTGAAGTGGGAGTTGAATCAACAGTTATAGATCTCAGCGGCGATAAAGCTGTGGTATTAAGGCCAGGAGGAATAACCAGAGAGAAAATTTCGGAATTGCTGGAAGAAGAGGTTGCATTAAGTTCAATAAAAATTGGTAGAAAAACTTCTGCCCCTGCACCTGGTATGAAATACAGGCATTATGCACCAGATAAAAAACTTCATTTGTTCAGTCCGGATAATCTAAATAATATTTTAGAGCAGGCAGAAGATAAAAATATAGCCTTAATTATATCTAAAGAAAACAAGCCTGAAGCGAATAGTATTAAAAATATTAAAGCTGTGGAAACTTTCAGCAAAAAAAATCCGGCAGAACTTGGCAGAAAACTTTATGCACTGCTCAGGCAGCTTGATAATAATCGGGAAGTAGAAGAGATATATATAGAAGAAATTCCGGATAAGGGTATTGGTGAGGCTGTTATGAACCGTATTTATAAGGCTTGTGATGAAAAGAGAGCTGAAGATTCAGGAGGTGGAGAAGATTAAAAGAATTATATTTGTCTGTACAGGTAATACCTGTAGAAGTCCAATGGCAGAACATCTATTGAGAGATATGATCGAGAACTCTGAAGAGCTGGCAAAGGATAATTGGGAGATCTTATCTGCTGGTATTTCTGCCATCAAAGGTGTAAAAGCAAGTGACAAAACAGAAGAGGTAATGAGAGAACTGAATCTAGATTTGAGTGACCATATTTCTCGAAACATAGAAACAATCGAATTAAAAAAGAGTGATATAATACTCACAATGAGCCGCAAACACAGCCGTTTTTTGATTTTAGATCATACTGATTTAGCAGATAATATTTTCACACTAAAAGAATTTGCAGAAAATAAAAATGGAAAAGATATAGAAGATCCTTTTGGATTATCTCTACAGGTTTATCGAGATACAAGAGATGAAATCAAATTAGAATTAGAGAAGATTTTACAAAAACTAAAAGATTTTAATCCTAAAGAGAAGGATTGAGCTATTTTAAGTAGAATAGAATAATTAGAGTATCTTTGGACATTAAAAAGAAATATAGGGTTTTAGCTACAAATATTGTAAATGTAGCATAATTTAATCAATTAATAGATTCTGAAAGGAGTAATATAAGTTGAGCGAACTACATGTTATGGACCATCCTTTAATTCAGCATAAAGTTTCAATGATTAGAGATAAAAATACAGGACCAAAAGAATTTAGAGAATTAGTAGATGAAATTGCAACATTAATGGCATATGAGGTAACAAGAGACCTGCCGCTTGAAGATGTAGAAATTGAAACACCAATCAAAAAAGATAATTTTAAGATGCTTTCTGGTAAAAAACTGGGTATTGTCCCAATACTGAGGGCAGGACTTGGTATGTTAGATGGAGTTTTAAAATTAATACCGGCTGCAAGAGTCGGACATATAGGTCTTTATAGAGACCCAGACACCTTAGAAGCTATTGAATATTACTGTAAACTTCCTACAGATGTTGAAGAGAGAGATTTGCTTGTAGTTGATCCCATGCTTGCTACCGGGAATACAGCTTTAGAAGCAATTAAATTTATTAAAGAAAGAAATCCACGCAGCATCAAACTTATGGTTTTAATTGCAGCACCAGAAGGTATTAAACAGATACAGGAAGCTCATCCTGACATAGATATCTGGACAGCTGCTTTAGATGAAAAACTCAATGAGCACGCATATATTGTTCCAGGTCTCGGTGATGCAGGAGATAGGCTTTACGGGACAAAATAATCCGGGTAGGGGGTAAGAGAATTGCTTTATTTAGCGGCTTTTATGATCAGCTTAATATTTTCTTTAATTTCAACACCAATTATCAAAAAAATATCATTTAAATTCAATTTAGTAGACCATCCAGGAGATCGCAAAGTCAATACAGAATCTATACCTACAGCTGGTGGGACAGCCATTTATATTGCCTTTGTTTTGCCAACACTCTTTTTTCTTCCCTTTAACAGCACCATCAAAGGAATTATAATTGGTGGCAGTTTTATTCTCTTTTTAGGACTGCTTGATGATAAGTTCGAATTATCAGCTCCAGTTAAATTTGGTGGACAGATTATTGGAGCTTTAATACTTATCTATTATGGTGTAAAAATTAGTTTTATTACAAATCCATTTGGCGGTTTTATTTTTCTTGGCATCTATGCAGTGCCATTCACAGTGTTCTGGATAGTAAGTGTAATCAATACAATTAATTTAATAGATGGTTTAGACGGTCTGGCAGCAGGAGTATCGATAATTGCAGTTCTGACGCTTTTTGCTGTTGCTCTGCAGGAAAATCAGACTGCAGCAGCAATGCTTGCAGTATTACTTGCAGGCAGCTGTCTTGGGTTTTTAAAATATAATTTTAACCCTGCCGAAATATTTATGGGTGATACTGGTTCCATGTTTATTGGCTATACTATTGCAGCGGTTTCTATTACAGGAGCTTTAAAAAGTGCAGCAGCTGTAACCATTTTTGTGCCAATGCTGGCTCTGGCAGTACCGATTTTGGATACTACCTTTGCTATTTTAAGAAGGGTAGTTAATGACCGACCTATTGGAGAAGCAGATCGAGGCCATATTCACCACAGGCTGCTGGCAGTAGGGATGGACCAGAAACAGGCAGTATTATCTATTTATATTATAAGTTTTATACTTGGTATTATTGCATTTTTGATCAACGGGTTTAAAGTAGCTCATGCTTTAATTATCTTCACGGCAGTTATACTATTAGTTGTCTATGGTGCTAAAAAAATCGGATTGTTTTCTGTAAAACTACCCTGTGAAAACCAATCAGTAGAAGACAGCAGTACTTAAAGCATGTTAAACTGTGGTTGTAATTTTCTGTATTGCTGTAGAGTATGTCATCAGGCTCGGATGTTTCTTTAAAGCTGCTCAGCTGTAATTAAAGAAAAAATTTACATAAATTCAATTACAATATATATAATTATCTGAATATTTACATATTGTATTATTTTTCACAAAGTACTTGCATATTTATTTATTCTATATTAAAATATTACAAAGGTAAGGTTAATATGAAAAGAAAAGATTGGAATCAAATCATGAGAGGACTTTCCCTGCTGACACAGGTTGGTCTGATGATAATTGTTTCTGGTGGTATTGGTTTTGGTATCGGATACTGGCTTGATAACTTATTATCTTTTGATCTACTTTTCGAAATAATAGGACTGCTTATTGGTTTAGCTTCAGGGTTTTATGCAGTCTATAATCTTTTGATGTCTACATTTGATAAAGATGATAGTGAAAAATAGTGTAATTTACAGAAATTATTTATATAGATATTACTTATATTGATAGATTTTTTAAACTGACTTGTTTTATTAATAAGGCTTTGAATTTAAATTTGAATTTTTAAAATTTGAAAAAGAAAGGAGGAAGCGAATTGAATCCAGGTCCTCAGATACAATTTTATCTATTTGGTAAAGAATATCTTCCAGTTACTGATACACTGCTGGTAGGATGGCTTTCTGTGATTATTATAATTGCTGCTGCAAAGTATTTAACTTCTGATTTGAGCATAAGGCCTAAGGGCAAACAAAATGTAGCAGAGTGGATAGTAGAAATGATTTATAAACAGATCGAGCCAATGCTGCCGGGTGAAGGCTGGAGGTTTCTTCCTTTTATCGCAACTATCTTTATTTATATTGGAGTTGGAAATTTAATTGGAGTTATTCCTGGTCTGGCAAACCCGACTGGAGATTTGAATACAACTTTAGGACTTGCACTTGTAGTATTTTTAGTTGTTCAGTATGAAGGTATGCGTGAATATGGAGTTTGGGGTTATATTAAAGGCTTTGCTGAACCGGTAATATTTTTACTACCAATAAATATTATTGGAGAATTAGCCAAACCTATTTCTCACTCTTTCCGTCTTTTTGGTAATATAGTAGGTGGAGGGATAATAATAACTCTGATTTATCAGGCAGCACCTGCCTTAATTCCAGTACCACTGCACGCCTGGTTTGGTGTTTTTGTTGGTGCAATTCAGGCTCTTATCTTTGGAATGGTTGCTATTGCCTATATTTCAGTTGCTAAGTCTTAGATTTTGAGAAAGGAGGCAAACTATGATTGATTTTTCTCCCGAAGTGGCCACCACAGTTATAAATACTGCTTCTTATATTGCGGCAGGATCTGCAATGATTGCAGGTATGGGTCCAGGGATAGGAATGGGTTTTGCTGCAGGTAAAGCAACATCTGCTGTTAGAAGACAGCCGGAAGCAAGAGGTCCGATTATCACAACGATGCTCCTGGGGCAGGTAATATCAGCTTCAACAGGTATCTACTCACTGGTAATTGCTATCTTTTTAATTTATGGTATTTAACTTTAAATCAGATTTTTGAGGTTTTAATTTCTTAAAAGAAGTATGATTATTTTTATTAAGGAGTATTAAATGAAATACATTGATGATCCACATAAGTTACAAATAGAAATTATAAAAAAAACATATCTTATTTCTCTGCTGCCGGTGATATCTTCATTGATTGCTGGAGAATATGATATAACACTGGGATTTGTTTTTGGACTCCTTATTGCAACACTTCTTTTGAGATTAAAATATAATAACATAATCAGGGCATTGAGTTTGGAGGAAGAATCAGCAGAGAAGTTCATCCGCAACAGGTACTTTTTAGAATATGCTCTCTATTTTTTGGTAATGTTTACTGCTGCCAGACATGCAAATTTAAACTTTTTGGCAGCTGCTGTAGGACTTTTTATGATAAAGTTCACAGTTATCATGTGGTCTATTATTGATTTACTTAAGGATACTTTTCAAAGACAAATTGATGAGTATAAATAATAAATTTTGTTTTTTTATTATCGAAAGGAGGAAATTATAATGGTAGAGTTTTCACCAGAAGTAATTGACACAGTAATTAGAGCAGCAGCACTTTTAGGAGCAGGTTTTGCAATGATTGCAGGTATTGGTCCTGGTATTGGTCAGGGTTATGCTGCTGGTAAAGCTGTTGAATCTGTAGCTAGAGATCCGGAAGCAAGAGGTAATATTATTACTACTATGCTTTTAGGTCAGGCTGTTGCTGAGTCAACAGGTATCTATTCTCTGGTTATTGCCATTGTTTTAATCTTTACAATATAGTTAAGTTTAAATTTAAGTCGGGAGATTTAATCTCCTGACTTAATAGTACTTACTGTATTTATTGATTAAAAACCCATCTTTTTTAAGGGTGGGTAAGCAAGTACAGGCAGTTTAATTTATTTTAATAATCTTTAAACTGTTTTCCATATACAAATGACACGAAATTAATAAGTTGAAATTTTAAGTTTGGGAAGAAAATACGATTTTAAAATATTTCAGACAGATTTTCTGTCTGGATTATCTCTCAGGAGGTGAATGTACTCTTGGTTAATATTAATTCAACAATGTTGTGGCAGTTAGTAAACTTTTTTATTTTACTATATCTGCTGAGGAGATTTCTCTATTCACCAATTAAAAATATGCTTGATAAAAGAGCAGAACAGATAAATGGTGATATAGATGATGCAATAATGCAGCGCGAAAAAGCAGAAGAATTGAAAGCAGAATACGAGCAGAAATTAAAAGATGCTCGAGGTGAAGCACAGGAAATTATAGATAATGCAGAAAGTAGAGCCAATAAAAAGGCTAAAGAAATAATTCAAAAAGCTGAAGATAAGGCTGAAAAAGTAAAAGTTAAAAAATTAGAAGAAATTGAACAGGCCAAAAAAGAAACTATGGCTGATTTAAGAGATCAGATAGCTTCTTACACAGTTCTTGCAGCAAATAAACTAATCCAGGAGCAGTTAGACGAAAGTAAGCACCAGGTGATGATAGATCAATTTATCGATGAACTGGATGCTGAGAAGCTGGGTGGAATTCAATGAGAAATGAAGTAGCTTCTAAATATAGTAATGCACTATTTTCTCTTGGAAAAGAAAAAGACAACCTGATGGAGCTTAAAGAAGCTCTTGCAGAATTCTGGCAGCTTGTTGAAGATAACAAGGATCTAAAACAGGTCTTATTTCATCAGCGCATACTGCCTGAGGAAAAGAAAAATATTATCAAAAAATTATTTGCCGAAGAACTGCAGCAGGATATACTGCACTTCATCTATATTTTAATTGAAAAAAGAAGAGAATATAAATTAGAATCAATAATTAAAAGTTTTAATAAACATGTTGAT
>JAXKWB010000138.1:0-10479 GCA_036172385.1 Halanaerobiales bacterium
TAGCTCCAATGCCGGGCAGCATTTTGGAAATTAATGTTAAAAAAGGTGATACTGTCAGCGAAGGTGATTTATTAATTATTTTAGAAGCAATGAAGATGGAAAATGAAATTATTGCAGATCAATCAGGCACTGTTAAGGATATCAAAGTAAGAGTGGGAGATAGTGTTGATACAGAAGATATATTGATGGTAATTGAGTAGGTAGCTTAATGGCAGTTAGAAAAGCAGAATAAGTATAATTTTCTGGCATGAACTATTATGCTGCTTAATTAAACCGGAAAAAATTAGTGCTCTGCTGGAAGAAGTATTATAATTATTCAAAAATTAATTAAAAACCCTGCCCTTTACAGGCAGGGTTTTCAACTTTTATAAAGAATTATAATTTTAGGAGATGAGAGATATATGGTTTAAAAATCAACTAAATAAAAAACTGGGGGTAAAATCATGTTAAAGGATGAGAAGCTAAAACATTTAAAAGGAAGATTAAATAATGTAACTGAGGAAGTTGTTTTAAAAATGCTTGAGGATATGCTGCAGAGAGAGGAATTTGAGGATATCTGTAAAGATGAAGACTGTCTGCTGGATATGGCAAGTTATGCTTTAAATCGTCTGCCGGCAAAATATGTAGCAACATCTAAAGGAAAAGTCTTTTCTAAAACAGAGGGGCTTGAACAGCAGCATTCAGTTGATGTTCTTTCTGTAGTTACCAGAGCAATTAAGGTAGTATCCGAAAATGCCCACCATGATAATCATTAATTAGTTTATATTTTTTGCTGCTTTAGAATAAAAATAGGGTTAGGAGAGATTTATATGTTTAGTCAACGTTTTTTTAAAATTGGCCATGGAATAATCATTTTGCTGATTATTATATTTTTAGCGGGACAAATTCCATATTTTACAGTTCCCTTAACTTCTGTTCTTAGTTTTGTGCTGCTGCCGCTGTTGTTTAGCGGTTTTTTATATTATTTGATGCGACCACTGGTTATATTTTTGCAGAAGTGGATTAAAAATAGGTCCCTGTCAATTGTGATTTCTTTTCTGGTTGTGATTGCAATTTTAACTCTGGTTTTTTACTTTGGAGGCAGTATAATTTATCAGCAGGGCAGAGAATTGAGCCAGACTTTGAGTGGGAATTATGACTATATTTATAATTTTGTTCTGGGAATAATTGAAAATTTAAGAGAATATATTAATATTGATCAGGAATTTTTAGAAGAGTTAAAATTAAGGCAGAGAATATTTTCTTATGCTAATGAATTAGCACAGCAAATCTCTTCTTATAATTATATGGGA
The DNA here is from genome assembly GCA_036172385.1 of Halanaerobiales bacterium. GTDB lineage: Bacteria > Bacillota > Halanaerobiia > Halanaerobiales > Halanaerobiaceae > Halanaerobium. Next base: position 1,293 of record JAXKWB010000138.1, read on the forward strand.
ATTTTTAGTTCAATTACTAACTTTGGACTAATAATAATCTTAATCCCATTTGTTTTATTTTATTTACTTAAAGATGACCATAAATTATTCAATAATATGATGACAATTGTGCCAGAAGCCAACAAAAGAAAAGTTGAAAAACTGGCGGTAGAAGTTGATCATCTACTTTCAACATTTATTAGTTCACAGGTGGTGGTTGCTTTTTTCCTGGGCTTAGTAATGTTTATCGGATTTTTAATTATTAGGCTTCCCAATGCAGCGGTGCTGGCATTTATTGCAATGATAACCTCTTTAATTCCAATTATTGGTCCCTTTTTTGGCAGTCTGCCTGCTGTGTTTGTTGCTGCGACAAATAGCTGGTTTTTGTTTTTAGGAGTGTTAATTACTATTTTGATAGCACAATATCTGGAAGGAAATGTAATCCGACCACTGGTTCAGGGCAGAAGACTGGAGATTCATCCAATTGTTGTTTTATTTGTTGTTTTATCAGGAGTTTATTTATTTGGTTTTATTGGAGCTCTAACAGCAGTTCCTCTATATGTAGTTTTAAGATTGCTGTTTAGAAAAAAATATATTGAATAGTTTGTTGGTACCGGGTACCTGGGAAATTTTTCCAGGTACCCGGTACCGTTTTTACTGTTTTTATATGTAAATTGAATTACTTTTTTAGCTAAAACCTTGACTAAAGTTGAGCAATGTTGTAGGATATAAATAGCAGTATGCTGAGCAGATAACTTTAATAAAGGAGATGACATAGATTATGGATAAAAAATTGCTTAAAATTTGTAATCTGGAATCAAAAGTTGAAGAAGAAAAAATATTAAACGGAATTGACTTAGAAGTTAATAAAGGTGAAATTCATGTGATCATGGGTCCCAATGGAGCTGGAAAGTCAACTCTGGCCAATGTTTTGATGGGTCACCCGGAACACAAGCTTATAAATGGAGATATCGAATTTGAAGGGGAAAACATTAATCAACTGGCAGTAGATAAAAGAGCTAAGAAGGGAATTTTCTTATCATTTCAATATCCTCAGGAAATTCCGGGAGTAACTGTGGAAAATTTTCTGCGGACTGCTAAAACTGCAGTCAGCGGAGAACAGCAGAGTATTTTTGACTTTAAATTTCTTCTGGAAGAAAAAATGAACCTGCTTAATATTGATCAATCATATGCAGACCGCTATTTAAATAAAGGATTTTCTGGGGGAGAGAAAAAGAAAAATGAGATTCTGCAGATGGCGGTTTTAGAACCAAAGCTTGCTATTTTAGATGAAACAGACTCTGGATTGGATGTTGATGCAACCAAGACAGTTGCCGAAGGGATTAAAAAAGTGGCGTCTGAAGATAATGCAATGATAATAATTACCCACCATAATAAAATTTTAGATTATTTACAACCTGATTATGTACATGTACTGGTTGACGGTAGAATTGCCAAATCTGGAAATATGGAGCTGGCAGAAGAAATTGAAAAAGAAGGTTTTGCTAAATATAAAGAAGAAGCTTTAGATGAGAGTAATTCCAGAAGTAACTGTTAATGCAGATTTTTTGGGAATAACTCTAAGCAGTAAATCATTTTGGGGGAGTTAAGTAATTTTAAGATAGATTTAAATGTTTTAAGAACAGGGAGGTATTTTAGATGAGCGACAAGACAGAAGTCAATGATATTGACCGCAGTCTGCACGAAGAAAAAAATGTGGAAAAACACCGTTATCAATCTGCTAAGGGGTTAACTCCTGCAGTAATAAAAGAAATTTCTAGAGAAAAAGATGAACCAGACTGGATGCTGAAATTTAGGTTGAAAGCTCTAGAAATATATAAGAATAAAGAGGTTCCTACCTGGGGAGCTGATATTTCGGATTTAGATATGGATAATATTATTACCTATGTCAGGCCAGATGCTGATCTCCAGAGTGACTGGGATCAGGTTCCTGAAGAAATTAAAGATACCTTTGATGCTCTGGGAATTCCAGAGGCAGAAAAAGAGTCTTTAGCCGGAGTAGGTGCCCAGTATGATTCTGAGGTTGTTTATCATAATCTAAAAGAAGAAATGGTTGAACAGGGTGTTGTTTACATGGACATGGAAAATGCTGTTAAGCAGCACGAGGATTTAGTCAAACAACACTTTATGAAATTAATCACACCTAATGATCATAAGTTTTCAGCTCTGCATGGAGCTGTCTGGTCAGGTGGATCATTTGTTTATGTTCCGGCCGGAGTAGATGTAAATATTCCTCTCCAGTCTTATTTCCGTCAGAATGCACCTGGCTCAGGCCAGTTTGAGCACACTCTGATCATTCTGGAAGAGGGAGCAAATGCTCACTTTATTGAAGGCTGCTCAGCCCCAAAATATTCGGTTAATAATCTCCATGCAGGTGCTGTAGAATTATTTATAAATAAGGGTGCCAAACTACGTTATAGTACCATAGAGAATTGGTCCCGCAATATGTACAATTTAAATACTAAAAGAGCTTTAGTAGAAGAAGATGGAGTTATAGAATGGGTTTCCGGTTCTTTTGGCTCAAAAGTTTCAATGCTTTATCCAATGAGTATTTTAAAGGGAGCCAGAGCCAGAGCAGAGTTTACTGGAGTTACCTTTGCCGCTGAAGGACAGTATTTAGATACAGGTGCTCAGGTAATTCATGATGCTCCCAATACAACTTCAACAGTTAATTCGCGCTCGATTGCTAAAGATGGTGGTCATGCTTATTACCGTGGTCTGCTGAAGGCAACTAAAAATGCACCTGGTGCAAAAGCTTCAGTTTCCTGTGAATCTCTGATGCTGGACAATGAGTCAAAATCAGATACTTTACCGATTATGAAACTGCAGACTGACGACATTGATATCGGCCATGAGGCAAAAGTTGGGCGGATCAGTGAGGAAGCTGTTTTCTATCTGATGAGCAGAGGAATTAGCGAAGAGGAAGCCAAGGCAATGATTGTCCGCGGTTTTGTGGAGCCAATAGCCAGCGAATTACCATTAGAATATGCAGTTGAATTAAATAATCTAATCAACCTTGAACTCGAAGGTACTATAGGATAGGTGATATTGAGATGTATAATAAAAAACTAGTAGATAATTTAACCACCGGTCAGTCAAAGCTATTAAGCAGCAGGAGAAGAGAAAGTTTTGATCTTTTTCAGGATCTGGCTCAGGGTGATTATAAGAGAATAAATTTAGTTGACTATCAGTTTCCAGAATACAGTCCTTATAATAAGGAATATTTAAAAGAAAAAAAGAGTCAAAACGAACTGTTAATCAAAAAAATGACAGATAATCTAAATAATGAAGATGAAATATTAAATTATCTGGATCAGTTTAAAGATAAAAAGGTCGAAAAAGGTAATCAGGGACTTGACCCCAAATATCTGTCAATGGCCGAAGCTTTCTACAATACAGGTCTTTTTATCAAGGCTCCAGAAAATGTAGATTTAAAATTACCGGTTGAGATTTTTTATCAACTTGATCAGGAAAATCCTGTTTTAATTGATAATAATTTAATTGTAGCTGAAGAAAATTCAAGTTTAACGATAGTTTTTGACTATAGAATGCAGGATCAAAATTTAGAAGCTTTTCATAATGGTTTAACCAGAGTGATTGTTAAAGATAATGCTGTTTTAAATATTGTTAAGGTGCAGCGTTTTAATAATCAGAGTGATAACTTTGACAGTAATATTTCTCTTGTTTCCAATCAGGGAGAGCTAAACTGGATTCCAATTGAACTGGGATCCAGAAATTCAGTTACTAATAATGAAAACACTTTAATGAATGATGGCAGCAGAGCCAGCATAAGTTCAGTCTATTTTGCTGATGGTGACCGTAAGCTGGATCTCGGCTTTAAGATGAATCATCAGGGACGCCACAGCAGCAGTGAGATTGAAAGCAAAGGTGTTTTAAAAGATAGGGCTCAAAAAGTTTTTAGAGGTGATTTATATTTCCAGAAAGGTGCCAGCCAGGCAAATGGTTCAGAAAAGGAAGAGGTTCTGCTTCTAGATAAGACGGTAAATTCTGATTCTATACCAGCATTATTTTATGAGGAAGATAATGTGGAAGGTGAACATGCTGTAAGTGCAGGCCAGATTGATGAGCAGCGCTTATTTTATCTAATGAGCAGAGGTCTGACAAAGGCAGAAGCCAAACAGTTAATGGTAGAAGCTGCTTTTAATCCAATTTTTGATAAAATACCTCTTAATGACCTTAAAGGAAGTGTTATTAATGACATCAAAACAAGAATCCGCAGTTAAAAAAAATAAAATTGAACAGAACTTTGCCGAAAATTATAAAGCTGATTTTCCAATTTTAAAGCAGCAGATTAATGGTAAAGAGCTTGTTTATTTTGATAATGCGGCTACAACCCAGAAACCAGAAGCTGTTTTAGATGCAGTAGATAACTACAACCGTACAATTAATGCTAATCCACATCGCGGTGCCCACACTTTAAGTGTTCGCGCTACGGAGGCTTACGAAAACGCCAGAGCTAAAATCCGGGATTTTATCAATGCAGAAAAAGCAGAAGAAATTATTTTTACCCGGAATACTACTGAGTCTTTAAATCTGCTGGCAAATAGTCTGGAAGCTCTTGTTGAAGAGGGAGATGAGATTTTAATTTCTGTGCTTGAGCATCACAGTAATATTCTACCCTGGCAGCAGTTAGCTGAGAGGAAAAATCTAAATTTAAAATTTTTATATCCAGATCAAGATTATAGAATCCCGCTATCAGAGCTTAAAGAAAAACTGACTGAAAAAACTAAGATTTTTAGCATTTCCCAGATGTCAAATGTGAGTGGAGTAATTAATCCGGTTCAAGAAATGACAGAACTTGCTCATCAAAAGGGTGCCTTTGTTGTTGTTGATGGTGCTCAGGGTGCTCCGCATATTAAGACTGATGTTAGAGATTTAGATGCTGATTTTTATGCTTTTTCCGGTCATAAAATGCTGGGACCAATGGGGATTGGTGTGCTTTATGGGAAAAAAGATCTTTTAAATAAATTACCTCCTTTTTTAAAAGGTGGAGGTATGATAGAATATGTAAAAGAACAGGGTTCTACTTATGCCCCACTTCCCGAAAAATTTGAAGCCGGTACTCCCAATGTTGAAGGGGCAGTGGGTTTACAGGCAGCAGTTGAATATTTAGAAGAGATAGGACTGGATAAAATTAAAGAACATGAGCTTAATTTAACAGCTTATGCTCTTAATAAAATGAAGGAGCTCGATTATGTTGAAATCGCCGGGCCTCTGGATTTAGAAAATAGAGGTGGAATTATATCTTTTAATATTAAGGATGTTCACTCTCATGATCTGGCTACTATAGTTGACAGTGAGGGAATTGCAATCCGTTCCGGCCATCACTGTGCTCAACCGTTAATGAATTACTATCAGATTAATTCAACCGGGCGTATCAGTTTTTATCTCTATAATTCTAAAGCAGAAGTGGACCGTTTTCTGGAATCCCTGGAGAAAGTAAGGGAGGTTTTTGGTTATGGATCTTGATTCAGTTTATACAGAATTGATAATGGAACACAATAAAAACAGCCGCAATAAACATTCATTAGCAGATGCAGATTTGAGCGAACATGGCCACAATCCAAGCTGTGGAGATGATATAACTCTGGAGCTAAAATTTGATGGTGATACAATCAGCGATGCAGCTTTTATGGGCAGTGGTTGTGCAATTTCGCAGGCTTCAACTTCCATTATGATTGATTTAATTAAAGGAAAAAGCATTGAAGAGGCGCTGGATCTTGTAGAGACTTTTATTGCGATGATCAAAAAAGATATAAAAGATCAGCAGGAATTAAGAAAGCTGAAAGATGCAATGGCTTTGAAGAATATTTCCAATATGCCAGCTCGAGTTAAGTGTGCAGTTTTATCCTGGCATACACTTAAAGAGGCTTTAAATGATCGAAACTAAATTTGAAAATTTTTTTAAGAAACTTCACCGAAAAGGTGGAGTTTTTACTTTACATAAGAGTAAATAATCTATATAATAATGATAACGAATATCAACGAATTTCTTTTATGAGCGTTTTTATTTGTTTTTTGTTCATTTATGTTCATGGACCGTGAACCTGTCGAATTTTGTCAATAACTCAATAACTCAATAAGTTTATAAGATTATAAGATGAGGTGGAAAAAATGGAAAATAGAAAAAAAGGAATAACCTATATACTTTTATCATCACTCTTTTTTGCGCTGATGGCTGCCACAGTTAAATTTTTAGGAGATATGCCGACAGCAGAGAAGATATTTTTTAGAAATTTGGTTGGTATTTTTGTAGCTTTCAGCCTGGTCAAAAAAAGCGGCAGCTCACTGACTGGAAATAATAAAAAGTTATTAATCTTGCGCAGTATCTTTGGAGTTTTAGGAATTGCGGCCTATTTTTATGCACTGGCAAATATCAAACTATCTGATGCAGTAATTTTGAATAAAATGTCACCATTTTTTGTAATGGTTTTTGCGGCTTTATTTTTAAAAGAGAAGATTAGCAAAAAACAGCTAATTGCTCTAGTGACAGCAGCCTTAGGAGCGATACTGGTCATTAGACCTGGTTTTGATTCCAATATAATACCGTCCTTAATTGCTTTAATGTCCAGTTTATTTGCGGGAATTGCTTATACAATAGTTAGACAGCTGCGTAAAACTGATTCAGCAGCTACAGTAGTTTTTTATTTCAGTCTTTTTTCAACTCTGGCAATGATACCATTTTTGCTCAGCGGTAGTTTTGTAATTCCTACAGCTGTCCAGGGGATAGCCTTATTAGCTTTAGGACTATTTGCAGCAGCAGCTCAGTTATTCATGACAAATGCCTATCGGCATGCAGAGGCAGGAGAACTTTCAATCTACACTTATGCTAATATTGTTTTCTCTTCAATTTTGGGACTCCTTTTATTTCAGGAGATTCCGGATCTGTTTTCAGTATTCGGTGCAGTATTAATAATCTCAGCCGGTTATTTAAATTATCGGGCCAAAGAAAGAGAAGCGGCAGAAAAAGCAGCTAAATTGAAACTAAAAAAAGAAAAGCAGAAAAGCACCATCTAAAATAATAATCTTTTTAACATTGCCCTCAGCCTGAGACTGGGGGTTTTATTGATTTGGCGGCAAACATTGCAGAATGCTTTCTAAAAACATATAATAAATGTAGTTTGTAAGTTTTTTGATTATAAATGGAGGGGTTAGAGTGAAGGATATTAATACAATTTTTCTGGATGTTGATGGGACACTGACAGACGGCAAAGTTTATTTAGATAATGGCAAAAATGAATTTAAAGCTTTTAATGTTAAAGATGGCTTAATGGTAGTAGCTGCAATAAAAATGGGTTATGATGTGATAATCATGACCGGCAGAAAATCTGAAGTTGTAGCTCGCAGAGCAGCTGAGTTAGGAATAGAAGAGTATTATCAGGGGGTTCAAGATAAGAAAAGGGCTCTAGAAAAATTGATGGAAGAAAAAGGTATTACTTATGGAAATCTAGCCTATCTTGGTGATGATTTAAATGATTTAGCTGTAATGAAGGAAGCCAGATTTGCAGGCTGTCCCAGTGATGCAGCAGTAGAGGTCAAAGAAGTTTCTGATCTAATATCAAAATGCAGGGGTGGAGAAGGTGCGGTTAGAGAAATTTTAACTCATCTTTTAAAGGCTAAAGGTGATTATCATAAAGTTGTAGAAAGTTTTTCTGAGAAAGAAAATTAAATTCAATATACTGACAGGTCCCCGGTACCTCTCATTTTCTATAATTAAATGCCCAATTTTAATTATATTAGTCAATTTTATTATAATTTTAGCTAATATATGATATAATATAGCTAAAGGAGGGAGGATATGAGGGTTAACAGTACTGATTTACAGAATTCATTTGGTAAGTATTTAGCACTGGTGGAAAAAGAGGATATTATTGTGCTCAAAAATGGTAAGGCTGTGGCGAAGCTTAGTAATTACTTTGATTATAGAGATTATATTAAAGAAGAGGCTAAAGATTATAATTCGAAAAATTATAAGAGGGTAAGCTATCAGGAATATCGGGAACTTGTAGAAGGTTCTGATCAGCGTTATGAACTGATAGATGGTGAGGTATTTTTAATGGCTTCCCCCAGTTTTAGACATCAGATACTTGTAAATGAAATTGCTGGTATTTTCTATAATTATTTTAAAGATAGTAAATGCAGTTCTTTAACATCTCCACTTGATATTAAACTACAGGGATATGCTCCTAAATTTAAAGAAGACCCAAATGTTGTTCAGCCTGATATTATGGTGATCTGTGATCCGGAAAATGTTGTGGATGATAAGTATCAGGGAGTACCCGAACTTTTAGTAGAAGTTCTTTCTCCTTCGACTAAGAAAAGGGATCTTATTTTAAAATTGAATTTATATTCAAAAAGTGGAGTCAAAGAATATTGGATTGTTGATCCCGAAAACATGAAAATAACTCAATATATTTTTACAGAGGATAGAGATATAGAAGCAGTAAATGATCTGTTCCTGGATCAAATTTTGAAATCTGAACATTTTGAGGGATTGAAGATTCAGGTGGATGAAATATTTTTGAAAATTAACTAAAAGCTATTGACAAATGGCATAAGAAAAAGGTATAATAAATTAAGTTGAGTACAATTGAATTATATAAAACTAAAATCGAGGTGGAATTATGAGTAAATTTGAAAATTTAAAATTGGAAAATCAAATTTGTTTTCCCCTTTATGCTCTTTCTCGCAAAGTGATTCAGTTATATAAACCTCTGCTGGATAAATATAATTTGACTTATACTCAGTATATTACCATGCTGGTTTTATGGGAAAAAGAAAATATCTCACTGAAGGAATTGGGAGAAAAATTATATCTTGACTCTGGAACGCTTTCTCCACTGGTTAAAAAAATGGTTAAACAGGGGCTGATAGCAAAATATCGTTCCCGGGCAGATGAGAGAATAGTCAAACTAAGATTAACTGATGAGGGCAGGGAAATGAAAAAAGAAGCAGTAGAAATACCGGAAAAATTATATTCTCAGTTTGAGGGAGATCCAGAAACTTTGATTAACTTAAAGAACAGTTTAGATCAGGTCTTAAAACAGTTTAAAGATGAGAGTTAAATCCCTGGTAGAGAGGATTTAACTTATATTTTTATATTTTAAATTGTACACAACTTAATTTTATAAAATTTAAATAGGAGAGATAAAGATGAGTGTATATG
>JAXKWB010000139.1:0-9749 GCA_036172385.1 Halanaerobiales bacterium
GTATTGTATTTGGTCCTGGCATCAATCGCAGTTGCAATACTTTTGACAAATGAATCCAATAAATTTTCGATTTGAGTTAAATAATTAAAATTTGAGATTGTAACTGCAGCCTGAGAGGCAAGAGCAGAAAAAACTTTTTCGTATTCTTCTGCAAAAGGGATCGTATTTCCCTCTGCATCTTTAGCATTTATTAGCTGCAGGACTCCAATTACTTCTTCATCAATATTTTTTAAGGGAATCACCAGCATCGAAGTAGTTTGATAACCCGTCAGCTGATCATACTTTTTAGGACCTGAAAAATCAAACTCGTCATCGTTATATACATCTTCAATATTAACCAGTTTATCAGCAATTACTGAGTAGCCGACTACATTTTCGTGAGTGACTGAGACAGCGGGCAGTGAATTTTTAGTCTCAAAAAATTTTTCTTCCAATTCTATTGTATCATTTTGCATGATCTTAAAGTTGAGTTTACCGTTTTCATAAAAATAGATACTTCCAGCATCAGCATTAGTAATCACTCGGGCCTGTTTTAAAATCAGCTCCAGCACCTTTTCAGTTTTATTGCCTGAAGAAAGGGCAATTCCAATCTCCAATAACTGATCTATATTATTTATTATCGTTTGTTTTGCATAGTTCATAAATTTATTACCATCCCTTCTCTGGCAGCTTCTGCCTGAGTATAGGCTGCTTGAGCAAGTTTTTCAATTTTTTCTAACTCTTCATCACTTCTAAGAGGCGAGTGATGGAAGAGGATTAATTTATCGGCCTCAGCTGCCTGAGCAAGTTTTACACCTTCCTGCCAGGTAGAATGACCTCGTCCAGATTTAGAATTCAAATATTCCTGGTCTGTATATTTAGCATCATAGATAATTAAATCTGCATTTTTCACAAAATTTATAAGCTTTGAATCTGATTTTACGGAATGTTCCAGATCACCTAAATAACAAAGTGACTTATTATCACTTTCAATTTTATAGGCCAAATTTTTTCCATCATGATTTGTAAGCATGGTAGTGACATTTATCTCATCATTTAGCTTAATGGAATTATTGTCTGCCAGGATTTTAAACTCAATTTTAGATTTTAGATCCTCAAATTGAACAGGAAAAACACTTTTGCGAAATTGACCTGCCAGTATTTTATCAATATCTTGATACCCATAAATTGTGAATGTATTTCTGGATACATATAGAGGACTGAAAAATGGAAATCCCTGAATATGATCCCAGTGAGTATGGGTGACAAAGATATCTATATTTAATGCCTGCTTCTGCTGCTGCAGATTAAGTCCCAATTCCCTAATACCGGTCCCGGCATCCATAATTAAAATTCTAGCTCCAATTGTAACCTCAATACAGGGAGTATTTCCTCCAAATTTTATTGTCTGTTTTCCAGGAGTTGGACAGGAGCCTCGAACACCCCAAAATTTTACTGTAAAATCTTTACTCATACTCCCCTCCCCCCTCTTTACCTTTAATTGCTTTAGCTAAAATATATCGTATTATATTACCTATTTCAACAAAAACTAATAAAATCCTTTCCTCATCTACTTTAATAAAAATTTTCTCCGATATAGGAATCATTTTACAAATAATGTGTAATTATATTTTATCACTTTTTTTGGCCTTTATAAAGCAAAAAAGACCCACTAATTAAATAAATAATTAGCAGATCTCAGATTCGACAATTATCGACAAGTAAACGGTAGCTGTACGTTAAGGTATAGTAACCTTTTTCTCGATTCGATTAAAAATAGCAACAAAAAAGATGATTACAATTAAGTAAATCAGGGCAACTACAAGGTAAACATCAAAAAATTGATAGTTGCGGCTGGCAATCAATTTTCCTTCGGTCATCAATTCCCGGGCTCCAATTACATAGGCCAGAGAAGAGTATTTAATCATATAAATAAATTCATTAGTCCAAGAGGGAATCACCCGGCGAAAAGCCTGGGGTAAAACAATATGTCTGATTCCCTGCCATTTGGTCATTCCGATTGACTGCGCTGCTTTAAGCTGGCTGCCGCTGATCGACTGAATTGAACCCCGGAGGTATTCAGCCTGATAGACACCACTGTTAATAATAAAGCTGATAATGGCAGCTGTAATTGGATCCATATTGATGCCCCAGGAAGGCAGACCATAATAAATTATAAAAAGCTGAACTAAGAGAGGTGTACCTCTAATAATGGAAATAATGGTTCTAACTACAGCCGAAACAAATTTATTGCCGTAAATCTTACCGAGGGCTAAAAAAGTCCCCAGAACTGTTCCCAGTGAACAGGAAATAAGGGTTACAAAAACTGTGACCCCCAGTCCGCTTAAAAATAAGGGGTAATATTCCATAAAAATCTCCAGCATTAGTTCTCACCCTCACCATATAAATCAGTCAGCTGAAAGAGAAATTCCCTGGTTCTCTGATGATCGGGATCAGTAAATAGTTTTTCCGGATTTCCCTGTTCAACAATCTTACCAGCTTCCATAAAAATCAACTCATCAGCAACACTGCGGGCAAATCCCATCTCATGAGTCACAACCAGCATAGTCATTCCTTCTTCAGCCAGGTTGCGCATAACCTTAAGCACCTCTCCGGTAAGTTCCGGATCCAGCGAAGAGGTAGGCTCATCAAACAAAATTAATTTGGGCTGCATGGCCAGCGCTCTGGCAATTCCAACCCGCTGTTTTTGTCCCCCTGAAAGCTGTGAAGGATAGGAATCCGCATATTCTTTAAGTCCAACCCGGTCCAGCTCCAACAGGGCCAGGTCTTCTGCCTCTTTTTTGTTCATTTTTTTAACTTTGGTCAGACCGATCATAATATTTCCCTTTGCAGTTAGATGATTAAATAAACCAAAATCCTGGAAAACAAAACCGATCTGCTGTCTGATCTCATTTATTTTTTTAGCTGAAGTAATTTCGGTATTTTCTAAATAAATTTTTCCCTTTTTGGGCGGCACCAGCCGGATAATATTATTTAAAATTGTACTCTTTCCAGTTCCACTGGGACCAACAATAACCTTGGTTTCTCCCTTATCTAGAGAAAAAGAAATCCCCTTAAGTACTTCCTCTTCCCCAAAACTGTGGTGTAAATTCTCTATTTTTAATAAATGCTTAGTAGGCATCTGAATGTCCTCCTTCAATACCAATCCCCGGAATCTGATACTTTTTCTCAAACAGGGATAGACCGCCGTTGACTATAGTAGTAAGTATAAAATAAATTGCTGCAATGGTTAAATAGATAACCATCGGCTCATTCGAGGTTGCAATAAAATATTCTCCCTGTCTTAAAAGCTCTACAACTCCAATGGTAAAAGCAAGGGAGGTATCTTTAAGTACAATTGCAGACTCATTGGCCACAGGTGGAATTGCAATTCTAATTGCCTGGGGAGCGATAATATAAAAAAAGGCCTTTAGTTTTCCCATACCTAAAGAACGAGCTGCCTTCATCTGAGAGCCACCCACTGACTGAATTGCCCCCCTATAAATCTGGGACTGATAGGCTGCAGAACGGAGTCCAATTCCAATGACAGCTGCGATAAAAATTGGAATTCTCAATCCCAACCTCGGCAGACCATAATTAATCAGCAGCAGCATTACCAGCAGTGGAATACTGCGGGCCAGGCGCTCATAAACTGCCACAATTCCCTGCAGCATTTTATTGCCGTAAACCTGAGCAAAGGCAATTGGTAATCCAACTACTATCCCGATTAAAAGACTCCAGAAGGTCAGCTGAATTGTAACCAGAGTTCCCTCTAAAAGATAGGGAAGTGCGTCTATAATTAATTCTAAATTCTCCATAATCTGTCCTTTCTAAAAAAATAATTGTCAGAATTTGATTTCTAAGCCCAATCTAAGTTATTTTTGCCTAGATGATAAACTAAAAAGGTAACTTTTTTGAATTAACTTAAAAAATAAATTAATCCAGAATTATCCCTTTAACTTATAACCCAAATAATATTATATCTACTTAGTTTAAATAAATCAAACCCGGACAGTATAAATTTTAAAAGGACCTTTCCCGCCAACAATTAAGTTTTAACTCCATTAATTATAAGCACGGGAAAAGTCCTGTTTTTATTAGCTAATCTATTGTTGATCAAGCTTACTCAAAATACTTCTGGATTAGTTTTTCCATGGTACCATTATTTTTTACTTTTTCCAGACCGGCGTTGATTTCTGCCAGCAGTTCTTCATTTCCTTCTCCAACAGCAATTCCATATTCTTCGCCAGTGATGATTTCAGCAACGACCTGGACAGGATTGTTCTGGCTGTAAGTTTCGGCAACCGGCTTATCAAGTACAGCTGCATCGATATTCTGGTTAGAAAGATCTCTAATTACAAAAACATAAGAATCATAATTTCTGATCTCACCTGTCAGAATGTCAGTTTGAATCAGATTTTCTCTGACCCAGGTATCTCCAGTAGTACCTGTCTGAACTCCAATATCATGATTGCCAAAAAGAACGGTCAGATTAGCATCAGATTCCTCATGAACCAGTACAGACTGATTGGCTGAATAATAAGGTTCAGAGAAATCCACTACTTCTTCTCTTTTTTCGGTAATGGTCATTCCTGCAGCCACGATGTCAAGACTACCCGAAGCAAGTCCCGGAATTAGAGAATCAAAACTAATATCTCTTACTTCTACCTCAAAGCCCTGCAGTTTAGCAATTTCTTTAATCAGTTCAATGTCAAAGCCTACAATTTCACCCTCTTCTACATATTCAAATGGTGGAAAGCTGGCATTAGTACCCACTACATAGGTCTGAGCCATTACACCTGAACTTAAAACTAAAACAGCCGCCACAACAAAAATAAAAACTAAACTCTGCTTAAATTTCATAAATATTTTCCTCCTTTAAATTTGTACTCTCTCTTCTCGCTTCTACCCAGTTTCTTTAAATAATACTTTAAAAATAAGTAGAAATTTATCTTAAGATTTATTATATCATAATCCTTTAGCAAGCAAAAGTATTTTTTTGATTTAATCTTCGCGAAATGAATAACCTTTATTTTCTGAATATTTTTTGTTATTATATAATTGAAAGTAAAAAGACTGAAGTTGGATAAATATAGGGATGGAGAGTGATGGATAACTTTTCGAAATAAGGAAGGAGGCCAAGCTTATGGGAGAAGATCTGGTTATTAAGTCTGCCTTTGAAAACGGTGGTTTTATTCCAGAAGAGTATACAGCTGATGGGAGAGATATTTCGCCACCACTGATAATTGAAAACATTCCCGCTGAAGCTGAAACTCTGGCGGTTATTGTCGATGATCCAGATGCGCCATCGGGAACCTTTACCCACTGGCTGATCTGGAATATTCCGGCAGAGATCAATGAAATCTCAAAGAATATTGAAAAGAAAGAAGAGGTAAAAGGCCTCAAAGGAGCACTGCAGGGAAAAAACGACTTTAATGAATTAGGCTATAAGGGTCCTGCTCCTCCCGGTGGAGTTCACACCTACAGATTTTATGTCTATGCTCTGGAGGATAAACTTGATTTAGAAGCAGGAGCTGACAAAGAAACTCTGCTGGAGGCAATGGAAGGTCATATCCTGCAGAAAGCTGTTTTGAAAGGTGAATATACCCGCTGATAGTAATTAACCAGTCCTTTTGGGGCTGGTTTTTTTATATACTGCTCTCTAATCTTGGCATTAGGTTGAGAGAGTTCACTGATTCTTGCCCGAACTTTATTTTCAAGGTTTTTATTTAGCTCAAGCAGCTCGCAAAATACTCAAAAATCCAATGTGATTAAGTATGGTTATAAAAAGAGAGTCTGCAGCTGCTTCAAAAAATACTGTCTGAGGTAAATATTGAGGAGCTGATTCATTTCTTTTTCTCAATTGGAAGTGTTAATATTATCCTACTTCAATCTCTATTTCTTTACCAGAAAAAGCAATACCCATTTTTAAAATTTGCGAAATTCCCCTTGCTTTAAGTTCTGCTGCATAATTTTTTTGATCAATCTGTTTTAATGCTGCCTCTACTGCATCTGTCAAACTTTCTCCACTGTACTCATTTACCTTTTTAAATTCAATAACAATTCCTTTTTTACTTTTATCATCAGGAATTATCATTATATCATAACGACCATAACCGCTTTCTCGATTTGATTTAATCTGATAATCATCTCTCAAATTAAGTAACAGTCCCAATACAAAAGCATGGTAAACCTTCTCGGGAGCTTCCGCTGCAGTATCAAAATAGCTGAAACTATTAACTGTAAACTCTTTGAATATTTGAGCAAAAGTATCTATATCCGCGTTTGTCAGAGCCTTAAACATTAAAGCTAATTTTTTACTGCTGATATTTTCTTCAAACCAGTCCAGTATAATTTCTTCGTAAATATAGTTTATTTCCTGATTTGGAATTTCCAGTTCAGCATAAAGTCGTCCCTCTTTTCTGCCTCACTTAAAACATTCTCTTCCAGCAGATAGTCATGCTTTTAATATTCAGCTGCAATAATATCCTCTATATTTTTAAGATAGCTTTCCCACTTTAGTTCTTTAACTCCCTTAAAAGTAATATAAATCAGGGGATAAGCAGCAAATTCTTGCAAATACGGCTCGGGTTGAGCCTCGATTTTTAAATCACTAAAAAGCGACCAATCAGCCTCAGCTTCAGAAAAGTAATAACGCAGCATAGAAATATTTGCGGTAATTTTTTCATTAATGCCACCTCATTAATTAATTGTCTCGATTAAATGCTCAGAAATATTTTTCTGATCTATTGAAAAATTGATTCCAATCAGTATTATTTCTTTATCCTTTAGCTTATACCTATCTGCATATCTCTTTTCCTTAATTTGTTTAATTGCCTGCTCTGCACTCTGATTTGCCTTAAATTCAATTATAAAGACTTTATCTTTACTCTCTACCACCATATCAATTCTACCTCTGGCGGTTAATAACTCCGAATCAATTTTAAGTTCTCTATCAGCTAAAAGTTCTGCGATCAGATAAAACATAGTGTGATAATAGCTTTCTCGTTCAGAAGCAGCTGCAGGGATATTTATATTAGCGATGCTTTCAAACAAATATCTTATATTGACGATAAATGCTTCTAAATCAAAATTATTAATGGCAAGCCTCAATTTTCTTATCAGAGAAAGATCAGCCTCATAATTACTCAACTCACTAATTAAATTCTGAGAAAAAGCTGTTTCTACTTCCTGATTGGGATAACCTAATCTTAAAAAATCACGGCCAAGTTTTTCTTTAATAGTTAGGTATCCAGTCTGAAATAGAAGTGGGATTAACTGCAACCTGGTAATATCATAAGCTTTGAGCTGACTTTTGAATACTTCCAGATCAGACAGTTTTGGAATCTCATACTGTTCGTCTTTTAAAAGTTCAATTAAAAAACTGGGAGTCCCGCTTTCAAACCAGTAATTATCTGTTTTTTTTGCAGCAAGTGCTTTTGCTATCGAGTAGGGATTATAAACTCTAATATCTTCATCACTGAAGCGAAAACCATTGTACATCCTCTTAAATTCAGCATATAATTCTTCTTTGCTTATTTTATTTGTTGTATACTAAAATTACCGGGAATTGCAAAGTAGTATTCCCGGAAGTTGCAAACTAAAATTCCCTATTATTGCAGAATAAAAAAGTCATTGCAGTCACCCCCAAAATACCGTACCCTTATATTAAGTCAACCACAACTTATATAAGGGAGGAAAATGGAGATGACATTAGCAATGACTGATATTAATGATATCAAAAAACTGTACTTTAAGAAAGGTTTAAATGTGGCTGAAATAATGAGAGAAACGGGTCATGATCGTAAAACGATTAATAAATACCTTGATATGACTGATTTTAATCTAGTTTTAGAAACATCTGAAAGATCCAAGCGTGGATCAAAACTGGATCCATTTAAGACAACTATTGATGGGTGGCTTGAAGCTGATAAAAAAGTCTGGAGAAAACAGCGTCATACTGCAAAAAGAGTACATACCAGATTAACTGAACTCTATGGCAGTAAATATGACTGCTCATATCGCCTGTTAGCTGAATATGTGAAAAACAAAAAGAAAGAAATATTTTCTGATGAACCAAAGTTCTTCTTACCGTTAAAACACCTGCCTGGTGAAGCTCAGGTTGACTTTGGCAGAACTGATTTTAGAGAAAATGGTACTTTTTATGAAGGACGCCATTTAAATCTTAGCTTTCCACAAAGTAACACTGGTTATGCACAGCTTTTTAAAGGTGAAAACCTGCAGTGTTTAGAACAGGGCATGATAAACATATTTAATTATCTTGGTGGTGTTCCCTCAAGAATAGTTTTTGATAATGCTTCCAGTATGGTTTCAGATATTGGGAAAAACAAGTATCGAAAGCTGACTGAACACTTCATGATGTTTAAAAACCACTTTAGATTTGAAGCAGTATTTTGTAATCCAGCAAGTGGGCATGAAAAAGTCAATATTGAGGGTAAAGTTGGTTATCACAGACGCAACTATTTTGTTCCACCACCAGAATTTGATAATCTAGATGAATTTAATAAATCATTACTAACTGAACTTGATGATGATCAGTATCGCGAACATTACAGAAAAAATGCTACTCAGCATGAATTATTTCAGGCTGATTTAAAAGCATTATTACCACTGCCTGAGGTTGAATTTGAGCCAGCACTGGTTGTTTCTAAGAAAACTGATGCCAATGCCTGTATTACTATTCATAAAGGCAAACATAGATATTCAACCAGGCCAAGTCTTGCTAAAAGCAATGTTTTTGTTAAACTTACGGCTGATAAAGTGATAATCTTAGATCAGGATCTTAATGAGGTTGTCACTCACGACAGGCTTTATGGTGACTTAAAACAGGAATCAATTAACTGGATTCTTTATTTGGATCAGATATCCAAACGACCAACAGCTTTAAAATATACTGGGGTTTATGATCTATTTCCCCAGGCAGCTAAAGATTATTTTGATACTTTAGATTACGAGAACTTAAAAGCAACTCTAAAAACTCTAAATACCCTGACAGAAGAAACAAATTTTGAAGTTGCAGTAGATGCACTCTTAGATGCTATCTCTCATGGAGCAAGTGATACTGACAGTATCCAGGTCCTATTTAAGAGAAAGAACTCTAAGATTATGGAACTTGATGGTCATTTAGCAGCTAAAAATGCACCTGAATTACCTGAACTAAAACCTGATATTAGTTTTTATGATACTTTCTATACTGTAGCAGATGGAGATGAAGCCAATGATTAAAGAGCAGATTGCAGCCTGCTGCAAAACTCTCAAGTTAAGTCAGAACATAGCTGATAATTTTGAAAGTATTGAAGCTGAAAATCGACATGAATTTCTACTTAAAATACTGCAAAATGAAGTTGAATACCGTAAAGCCAAAAAGATAGAAAAACTGATTAAACAGGCTAAATTTTATACTATTAAGACCTTTGAAGGCTACTCTTTTGATGAAATCAGAATACCTTCTGCACTATCAATTGAAGATTTAAAAACAGGAAGCTTTATTGAAAAAAATGAAAATTTAATTTTGTATGGGGCTGCCGGCACTGGGAATTATCGAAAGTTTTTGTTTATGGAAAAAAGTAAGGGTATATTATTGAAATAAGTTCAAATGTACTATTATTTCTTTCCATAATACCTCATAATTGATAATTATGTAAACTAAAAATTATGGGGGAATGAAAATGGAAAAACTTCCTATTGAAGAACTGGTAATCAATGTCTTAACAGAACTAGAGAGATTAAATTATTCTTATAATACACTC
>JAXKWB010000140.1:0-9678 GCA_036172385.1 Halanaerobiales bacterium
GAGTTGATTCACTCTGGTTTAAGAAGGATCCCTGGCAGCAGGAAGAAGCCTATAATTTACAAAAATTCTTTGCTGATAAAGAGGAATATACAAAATATAAAATTGATGGTACAGCCTTAGAAAAACCTGATTATCTTCATTATTTGGGTTTGAGGGCAGCAAATGCTGCAGTATCTCTGGCTGGAGTAAACAAATATACAGAAAAGTTTATTAATGATTTTTGGAAATCTGAGCTGAGAAGTGATGAGCGCCGCTACTATGATAATTTCCTTTATTTATTTTCCTTACTGGCATTAAGCGGTAATTTTAGAATTTATTAGTTTAAATGTTTCTTAATTTTCGGATAAAATTGTTTCAATTTTATCAAATATACATCAAAATTATAAGGAGGGTTTATTTTGAAAAAAGGTTTTAGTATTTTAATTCTAATGTTGGTTCTGACTTTAGCTTTTACAACAGCAGCAGCCGCCCAGGATGATTTAAAGGAATTTGATGTTTTTATTTCTGTTTCCTTACCTGATTATTCTGGCTCATCAATTGTTGGTGACATTATTCAAGAAGAAACAGGAGTTAAATTAAACAGAGAATACCTTGTTGGAGATTTAGAACAAAAAGTTGGTTTAATGATTGCCAGTCAGGACTATCCTGATATGCTGGTAGCAGCTCATTTTACTGACAAGTTTGTTGAAGCAGGTGCTTTAATTCCCCTGGAGGATTTAATTAATAAACATGCTCCAAACATCAAAAAATATTATGCAAAGCACCTGGATGCTTTAAGAAAAGAAGATGGGCATATTTATTATCTGCCTCAGTTAGCTATTCCATTTGAGCCAGCTGAAAGAAGATATCCATCAGTAGGATTTTTCGTTAACAAAAGAGTGCTGGAAGCAAATGATTATCCATTTATAAAATCATTAGATCAGTACTTTAAGTTAATTGAAGATTATCAAAAAGAACATCCAGAATATAATGGCCAAAAAACAATTGGTTACACAACATTATTTGATGGCTGGCGTAGATTTGCCACCACCAATGGTCCTATGCACTTAATGGGATATCCCAATGAAGGTGGATTTGTTCCTGTCAAAGAAGGAGAAGAATATGTTGTAAGACCTTATTATGGAAGTAATGTAGAAAAGTATTATTACAAAAAATTAAATGAAATGTACAGTAAAGGTATAATAGATCCGGAAGCTTTTATTGCCAATTATGATCAGTATTTACAAAAAATAAGCTCCGGCCGAGTTCTAGGAACACTTAACCAGTACTGGCAGATCCAGCAGGCTCAGGAAGTTCTAATTAATGAAAAACCTGACAGTATTATGGTGCCTTTCCCTGTTACTTATGATCCAATTGTAGAGGAACATATTAGAGATAAGCCATATGTGCAGACAACACAGGGTATGGGTATAACAACCGCCTGTGAAGATCCAGTGGCAGCAATTAAATACCTGGACTATCTGGTAAGCATTAAAACTCAGCATTTAATTCAGTGGGGTATTAAAGGAAAGCACTATCAGGTAGATGAAAATGGTATGTTCTACCGGACTGAAGAACAGCTGGCTAAATTTAGAGATCCTAACTGGGTTAGAGATGTATTTGGTCGACATTATTTCTATAATGCTTTTCCAAGTCTAACTGGTCTTGGCCCTAATGGAAACAGTTTTATGCCCAGCAGACAGCCAAGTGCTATCTATGCTAATAGTTCAGAATCCGAAAAAGAAGTAATGGATGCCTATGGGGTTAAATCATTTACCGGCCTCTATAATAAGCCATTTGAAGGCAGAAAGTACTTCCCACTCTGGACAATTACCTTACCTACAAACTCTAAAGCTCAGATTGAATCAACAAGAATGTCTAATGCTTTAGTGCAGCATATACCAACTCTGGTAATGGACTCTCCAGAGAAGTTCCAAGCTAACTGGGATGCTTATTCTGAGAAGATTAATGGTTTAATGGATGCTCAAATTAAATATTATCAGAAACGCATTGACTGGAGAATGAAAAACTGGTAAAAATTAATTTTAAGTTAATCATTTATTATTGGAGCGGGAAGCTCAGCTTCCTGCTCCTAAATAAAAATTTTCTATTTTTGATTAATTAGTATAAATTCCAAAGGAGGAATATTTGTGAAAAGAAGTGGATATACTTTCTGGCAGAAACTCTGGAAGCAAAGAGCTCTAGTTTTAATGTCACTTCCATTTATAATTTATGTAATTATTTTTAAATATATACCCTTATGGGGCTGGTTGATGGCTTTTCAGAACTACTGGCCTGGACAGTCATTTTTCGAACAGACCTGGGTTGGTTTGGATAACTTTCGATTATTATTAACAGATCCAATTTTTTATGATGTTCTGCGAAATACACTTGCTATGAGTTTAATTAAGCTTTTATCAGGAATGTTTTTCTCAATATTATTGGCTCTTGTCCTGAATGAAGTTCGTTTTACAAAGTTCAAGAAGTTAACCCAGACAATTTCGTACTTACCCCATTTTATTTCCTGGGTTGTAGGGGCTAATCTGGTAATGAATGCTCTTTCTACTAATGGAATTGTTAACGATGTCTTAATGAATCTGGGCATTATTAATTCTCCTATTATGTTTATGGGGATTCCGGAACTATTCTGGTGGGTAGTTGGTGCCTCTCATGTTTGGAAAACAGTTGGATTTGGAGCAATTTTATATCTGGCTTCTATTGTTTCAATTAGTCCTAGCTTATACGAAGCTGCAGTGATTGATGGTGCCAGCAGATTACAGAGAATTAGATATATTACTTTACCGGCTTTAAAACCAGTTATTATAATTTTATTAATTATTAATGTCGGTCGCTTAATGAATATGGGCTTTCAGCAGATTTATTTGCTCAGCAACGGAAGAGTAATTGAATACTCAAGAATTTTCAGGATTTTTGAGCTTGATTTTGGTTTGAAGATGATGCGTTATTCTTTTGCTACTGCGGCAGGTATTTTTAGAAGTTTAGTCAGTATAGTTTTAGTTTTTAGTGCCAATCATATAGCTAAAATGATGGGAGAGGAAAGATTAATTTAAAGAGGAGGAATATATTTTTATGCTCAGAGCAAAAAAAAGAGACTGGGATGATATTTTACTGGATATCTTTGTTTATACATTTTTAATAGCTTTAATTGTTATGACTCTTTATCCATTTTTAAATACACTTGCAATCTCATTTAATGAGGGAAGAGACAGTATTAAGGGTGGAATTTATCTCTGGCCGCGTGAATTTACAACTTTTAATTATGAATCATTATTAACAGATCAACAAATTTTTCATGCAGCAGGTGTTTCGGTTGCCAGAACTGTTTTGACAACTGTTTTTGGCACTTTTTTAACTGCTATGTTAGCCTATACTATCAGCCGTAAAGACTTTGTTTTACGAAAATTTATTACTTTTATTTATGTATTGACCATGTATGTTCAGGGAGGATTAATTCCAACCTATTTTCTTTATCAAAATCTTGGTTTAACAAATAACTTCTGGGTCTATGTACTACCCGGACTGGTGGCAGCCTTTAATCTGATAATTGTTAGAACATATATTAATGGCTTACCAGAAAGTTTAATCGAATCAGCTAAAATTGATGGTGCCTCGGAATTCACTATTTTCTTAAAAATAATTATGCCCTTAAGTAAACCTGTACTGGCAACAATAGCTATCTTTACAGCTGTTTATCACTGGAGTGCCTGGTGGGATGTTTTCCTTTATAATTCATCCAATCCGGCTTTATCAACCCTGCAGTATGAGTTAATGAAAGTACTGGCTACCGCCAATTCAATGTCAGGCTCAATGCAGCAGGCTTTAGCAAATTCAGCCCAGTCTGCTCAAATTACTCCGCGTGCCATTAGAGCAACTATGACTATTATTGTTACGGTACCAATTGCAGTTGTTTATCCATTTCTGCAGCGATACTTTGTCCATGGTCTGACCCTTGGTGGAGTAAAAGAATAAATTTGATTTAAAGTTTAATATTTTCTTAACAACTTAAGAGAAAGCTTATTGAAGCAGAATTAAATTTGCTTTTGATAAGTTTTCTCTTTTTAATATATATATATAAATATTGCGAAAATTAAGTTAAGAAATAATTCTAATCAGGGGGATTTAAATGAACTTTATAAGAAAAATCAAACAGGATGTGTTTTTAGTTGCGATTTTAATTTTCTTTTCTGCTGCATTATTTTCAGCTTCAGCAGCTGCCGAAGTTATCTATCAAACTGATTTTGAAGCTGGGACGGGCAGCTGGAAGCCCAGAGGTGAAGGAGTAGAACTAAAAGTTATTGATTCTGCTGCAGTAAGCGGCAGCCATAGTCTGCTGGTAAGAGGCAGAACTCAAAATTGGAATGGGCCCAGTTTAGATATCCATGATTTTGTTGAAGAAAATAAAGAGTATAATTTTTCAATGATGGTCAAGCTGGTAGAAGGATCTGAGAAGTCAACAATTACTTTAAGTACAGAAAATAATAAAGACGGCAGTAATTCCTGGGATAATATAACGAGTGCAGAAGTTACTGCTGATAAATGGGTTGAACTGAGTGGAAATTATACAATTAATTCAGGTCTGGATAGGATTACTCTCTATGCAGAATCAGCTAATGCTGAATTAGAATTTTTAATTGACGATCTGGTTATAAAAAAGGAAGGTGAAATCGTGCAGAAGATGGAAGCAGATATTCCTTCTTTAAAAAAGACTTATGCAGATTATTTTAAGATTGGAGCAGCTGTTGAGCCTTATCAATTAGAGGGGGAGCATGCTAAAATTTTAAGAAAGCACTTTAACAGTTTGACTGCGGAAAATGTGATGAAACCCGAGACTATTCAGCCAGAACAGGGGAAATTTAACTTTTCTGGTGGAGATAAGATTCGAAAATTTACAGAAGAAAATCAGATGGTGTTGAGAGGTCATACTTTAGTCTGGCACAGTCAGGTTCCAGACTGGTTTTTTGAAGATGAGGAAGGTAATTTAGTTTCCAAAGAAGTTCTCTTAGACCGAATGAGAAAACACATTGAAAAAACAATGGAGCATTATAAAGGTGATATAGACAGCTGGGATGTTGTAAATGAAGCGATTGATCCTGCTTCAACTGAAACAGATGGGCTCAGAAACAGTAAGTGGTACCAGATAGCGGGAATTGATTATATCAAAGAGGCCTTTATTCACGCCAATAAAATTGACCCTGAGGCTAAATTATATATTAATGATTACAGCCTTTTATCAGATCCGGCTAAAAGAGATATTATGTACAGAGTCGTTAAAGAGCTGCTGGCTGAAGGGATTCCAATTGATGGGATAGGAATGCAGGGCCACATTAATATTGAATCACCTTCAATTGCTGCAATGGAGAAAACTTTAGAAAAATTTGCTTCTCTGGGAGTGAATCTCCAGATAACTGAGCTCGACATGAGTGTCTATACAAATAATAGTCAGAGTTATGACAGCTTTAGTGAGGAGTTAGCTGTTAAGCAGGGACACCGCTACCGTGAGATTTTTAATCTCTTTAAACAGCATTCTGATCAAATTACAAATGTTACACTCTGGGGGATTGGTGATGATCACACCTGGTTAACAGGTTTCCCGGTAGAACGAAATAACTGGCCGCTCTTATTTGACCGCTCACTAAAAGCTAAACCAGCTTTCTGGGGAGTTGTTGATCCGGATAGACTACCTGTAATCACCAAAGAATTTGATGTTTCTCAGGGAAGTCCAGAGATTGATGCTGAAAGTGATTTGATCTGGCAGAATAGCGGAGAGACTCTGAATTTAGAAAAAAATGAATATCTTGGTGGAGAAGTTAAGTTGAGCTGGGATGAAAACAATATCTATCTTTATGCTCAGATTGAAGATCAAAGTAAAAATACTGAAGATACTCTAGAAATATTTGTAGATGAGTCAAATGCAAAAACAGCTGATTCTACAGCTGTAAAACATTATCAGATTATAAGAAGTGGAAAATCCAACTTGAAAACTGCAGCAGTAGAAAAAGGTAATTCTTATTTGATTGAAACAGTTATACCGGTAGAAAGTCGTAATTTAAAAGTTGGAGATCAAGTTGGATTTGATCTTAAAATTAATGATGCAGAATCTGAAAGCTCTATTATCTGGAATGATTTTACTAAAAAACAAACTGAGAGTGCAGAAAATTACGGAACTTTAAATTTAAAAGAAGAACCAGTAATTACAGAAGCAGTTTACGGTCAAGCAGAAATTGATGCTGAAATGGATGAAAGCTGGGAAAATGCCAACACAATCAAAACGGAGAAAGTAATTTTAGGTGAAAAACCAGCTGCTGCTGAAGTAAAGACCATGTGGGATGAGAATACTCTATACATCTTTGCTGAAGTAAAAGATTCAGCCCTCAGCCTGGCTGGTGAGCAGGTACACGAAGAGGATTCTGTTGAGATATTTGTCGACGAAAATAATGATAAAAGTTCAGAATATCAGTCTGATGATACTCAGTATAGAATTAACTATTTAAATCAGCAGTCATTTAACCCAGAGCGAGAAGGCTTAAAAACAGCTGCCAGAGTAACTGAAACCGGTTATATTGTTGAAGCTGCTGTACCTTTTGTAGAAATTACCGCAGAAGAAGGCCAGATAATTGGCTTTGATTTTCAGGTTAATGATGATGGAAATGGTGATGGCACTAGAGATGGAGTAACTATCTGGAATGATCAGAGTGGAGAAGGCTGGCGAAATATGTCCGGACTTGGAAACTTAATTTTTGTAAAGTAAAATAAATGTTGGTACCGGGTACCTGGGAAAAATTCCCAGGTACCCGGTACCATAAAAGGAGGGGCTGCAGCATGAAAAAAGTTCAGCTGGGTAATACAGATCTTCAGGTTAGTCAGATGGGATTAGGCTGCTTGTATTTTGGAGCTCGTGACAGTAAGGAAAAGTCATTCAGAAGAATGGATCAGTATCTGGCAGCAGGTGGTAATTTTCTGGACACAGCTAATATCTATTCTCACTGGATTAATGATGAAACAAAGGGTGGAGAAAGTGAAAAGATGATTGGTAAATGGCTGAAGGAGAGAAATAATAGAGAGGATGTAATTATAGCTTCCAAAGTCGGTTTTCCCTATCCAGGTACAGAGTATGGAACGAGCCAGGAACAGATAAAGGAAGAATTCCATAAGACCCTAAAAAGGCTGGGCACAGATTATATTGATTTATATTATGCTCACACAGATGATTTTAATACTCCAATGGAAGAAACACTGGAAGCATTTAATGAATTGATTACTGAAGGTAAGGTTAGAGCAATTGGGGCCAGCAATTTTAAAGCCTGGAGACTGGAACGAGCAAGACAGATTGCTAAAAGAAATCACTGGCAGAGCTACAGCGCTATTCAGCAGCGTTATTCGTACTTAAGACCAAAAAGTGGCTGGGATTTTGGAAATCAGGTTGCTGCAAATCAGGATTTATTTGAATATGTTAAAGATACCGGAATATCTTTAGTTGCCTATTCTCCACTACTGCAGGGAGCATATACAAATCCTAAAAAAGAATTTAAAGAACAGTATCAGGGTCCTGATACAGATAAAAGACTGGCAATTTTGGATGAGATAGCTGAGGAAACCGGAGCAACCCGCAATCAGCTTGTCTATTACTGGCTGATGAATAGAAAACCAAATGCTATCCCTTTAATTGCAGCAACTACAGATGAACAGTTTGAAGAAGCAGTTGGTAGTCTGG
Source organism: Halanaerobiales bacterium (assembly GCA_036172385.1). Classification (GTDB taxonomy): domain Bacteria; phylum Bacillota; class Halanaerobiia; order Halanaerobiales; family Halanaerobiaceae; genus Halanaerobium. Next base: position 7,712 of record JAXKWB010000140.1, read on the forward strand.
AACTTGATTTAAGTGAAGATATGCTAAAAGCAATGACTGAAGCTAAATTTTAAAAAATATAAGATAGCAGGATAGTATTTTTCTGTCCTGCTATTATTACATAGTTAGAAATATATCAGCAGATAAATAGAATTTGATTAATTTAATTATTAACCGTTATAATAGTTAATGCTAATGAATAAAGATTTGGAGGAATTTAAATGTCAGATAAAAAGAGAAGTCTTGAATTACCTTCTTTAGTTAGTGATGGAATGGTTTTACAGAGAAATGAAGAATTAAAAATCTGGGGCTGGTCAGAAGCGGACCAGGAAGTTAAAATTAATTTTAAAAGTGAGGAATATTTAACCAGAGCAAATTCTGAAGGAGAATGGTCTCTTATCTTAACTGAGCAAAAAGCTGGTGGCCCTTATGAAATGAAAATTTCAAGCTCAGATCAAAAGATTGAGTTAAAAGATATTTTAATCGGAGAAGTCTGGCTCTGTTCAGGTCAGTCAAATATGGAACTACCGATGCAGAGGGTTAAAGACCGTTATGCTGAGGAAATTAAAAAAGCGGGAAATGATCAGCTCCGAATATTTAAGATTCCAATTTTATATAATTTCAAAGAAGAGAATCAAGATATAGTTGGGGCTAAGTGGAAAAAGGTTAACCAGGATAATATTTTAGAATTTTCGGCGGTCAGCTATTTTTTTGCAAAAAAATTACATGAAAAATATAAAGTTCCGGTTGGTATTATAAATGCAAGTGTAGGTGGTTCTCCTGTTGAAGCCTGGCTGAGCAGAAAAGCTTTAAAAGATTATCCCGAATATTTAAAAAAAGCAGATGAGTTTGCAGAATCCCAGAACATAGATCAAGCTGAAAAATATAATCTAAAAGTTAATAAAGAATGGGCAGATAAGGTTTATAACAGTGATCAGGGTTTGAAAAACAAACCCTCCTATTATGAAACTTATTATAATGATTCAGACTGGGATAAAATTGAGATTCCCGTTAAATTTGATCAAATAAACTTTGAGAATAAAAATGGTGTTGTCTGGTTTAGAAAAGAAATTGAATTAACTAAAAAACAGGCAGAAAAGAAAGCAAGACTCTGGTTTGGTAGGATAGTAGACGCTGATACAGCTTATATAAATGGAAAAAGAGTGGGAGGAGTTACCTATAAGTATCCCCCCAGAAAATATGAACTCAAAAAAGGAATTTTAAAAGAGGGTAAAAATTTAATTGCCATTAGAGTTGTAGTTAATGATGGTCAGGGTGAATTTGTTGAAGATAAGCCATATAAACTATTTCTGGATGAGGAAGAAATTGATTTAAAAGGAGAATGGAAATATAAAGTTGGAGCTGTGATTAAGGGAGATAAAAAGCAGGAAATTTTTGTTCAGTGGCAGCCAACCGGGTTATTTAATGCAATGCTTGCTCCTTTGTTTGATTATAAATTAAAAGGTATTTGCTGGTATCAGGGAGAATCAAATACAGGAAGAGAAGAGGAATATAAAGATTTATTTATAAAAATGATCAAACTCTGGCGTCATAGATTTGAGCAGAAGGAACTTCCTTTTATCTATGCTCAGCTTCCTAACTTTGAACCTCCAGAAGAAAATAATCGAGAAATTTGGGCAGCTTTTCGGAATGCTCAGCGTGAGGGTTTAAAATTAAATAACACGGCAATGACTGTTAATCTTGATCTTGGTGAATGGAATGACCTACACCCATTGAATAAAAAAGATGTGGCTTATAGATTTTATCTAGCTGCTTGCAATTTAGCTTATGGAGAAGATGTAGTTTATTCTGGACCGGAATTAAAGAAGGTATCAAAAAATAGTGATAGAATAATTTTGGAATTTAGTAAAGTTGATGGAGACTTAAAAGTTAAAGGAGATCAGTTAAAGGGGTTTGAACTTGCAGGAGTAGACAAAGAATTCAAAAAAGTAAAAGCAGTATTAAAAAATGAACAGGTAATAGTCTAT